>JBBSSY010000098.1:0-8681 GCA_038241595.1 Chitinophagales bacterium
AGTTGTTTAACTGACTGCAATGTTAGGTAATTCCTAGCTATTGGAAAACCGGGTATGGGGTATGGGGTGTGGGTTATGGGGTATGGGGTATGGGGAGAAAGCTATCAGCTATCAGCGATCAGCGATCAGCGATCAGCTAAGACGTTGTCTTCGTAACTGATCTACTTTTCGATGAATTTCGGCCGGATCAAATAAAGCAGCATGGCGCACACGATACAAATGACCGCGGCATAACGGAAGACCACGCTGAGGTCAACCGACGCATCGCGCAGCATGCCGCCGGCGTAAATGCCTATGCCGCCTACGATGCAACTAAACAGGTTGAGTACGCCGTAACCGGTCGCGCGGTATTTTGGATTGGCGATCATACAGAGGATCGGCATCATGTTGGAATCGGTGAACTTGCTGGTAAAAGCATACAACATAAAACCAGCCAGCGCATACGCCAGCACCGGGGTGCCGCTGGCAAAGAACACGGAAGGCGCCGCGATGAATAACCCGATGGCGGGAACCAGCATGCGCGCACGAGGGTTCGTCTTGCTCCAGCGGTCGGCGATAAAACCACCAAAGAGCACACCCGCCAGCGCTACCGTGTAGGTATAACCGGTGGCGTACAGTCCCGCCATCCCCTGCGTGAGGTTAAAATGTTCTTTATAGTAAGTAGGCAGCCAGCCGACGATCATCCAATTTACCACACCCATCAACGCCCAGAACACCAGGGCCAGGATAAACGCCCGGCCGCTCAGCAGCTCCCGGATACCGCCAATGAAATTTACCGGTTCGTTGGCCCGGTCTATCTTTTCCAGGATGGCCGTATCCTTCGGTGCATCTTTCAACGTAAATGCCAACAGGCAGGAATAACCGATGCCGATGATACCGAATAAGGTGAATGCGTAATGCCAGTGGTGCGTCTCTGCGATCCAGCCGCCGACGAAGCCAAGGCTTTGCCCGGCCATGATGCCCGCCATGTGGATGCCGACCGCCAGCGAGCGCGTGGCGCCTTTGTGGTAGTCCGTGATCAGTGCAAGGGCCGCCGGAATGTAACAGGCTTCGCTGATGCCCATCAAGGCACGGGTGGCCAGCAGTTGCGGAAAACTCGTGGCATGGGCCGTGAGCCAGGTAACGGCAGACCACACAAAGAGGCTGATGATGATCACGCGGCTGCGGTTGAACCGGTCTGCCAGATAACCCGCCACGGGGCTCAGCAGACCATATACCCATAGGAACACCGACGTCAACAACCCGAACTGCGCATCTGTCATGGGCATATCATCCATGATAGAACTGCGCATGGTGGTAATCATCATGCGGTCCATATAATTGAGGGCACCTACCACGCACAACATGGCAAGAAATAACCAGGCCCGGAACGTGGGTTTTGATTCAACCGGGATCACTATTTCGTTTGTTATTGCCATGAATCGTTTTAAATATACGTTGAATGAGGAAACTAAAAGTCACCGTTTACCAATTGGTCCAGCCACCGTCAACGAGCAGGTTCTGGCCGGTGACAAACGATGCCGCGTCAGACGCCAGGAATACCACCGGCCCCTTGATGTCGTCGTCATCGGCGAAACGTTGCATCGGCGTGAGCCGTTTGTAATTCGCCACGAATTCATTCTCTCCCACGCTGGCGTGTACCCCGGGACCATAACCACCCGGGCTCAGGCAATTGACGCGGATATTGTATTTGCCGTAATAATTGGCCAGCCACTTGGTGAAACCCACCATGCCCCATTTGTCATAAGTATAATTCAATGGGCTGGTCATGCCGGTATCGCCATACACCGGGAAGTTGGGACCCACGGCACCCTGTATAGAACCGATGTTAATGATGCTGCCCGAACCCTGCAGCCGCATGTATTTTATCACGTTCTGTGTAATCAACATCAGCCCGGTGGAATTAATTTGTTGCGCCTTTTCCCAGGCAGCAGCGGTCATCTGCTCGATGTCGAAAAAACCATCCCGCGACACCGCGTTGTTTACCAGGATATCGATGCGGCCATGATTGGCATAAATTTCTTCGGCCACATGCCGGATGGATTTTTCCGCCGACATGTCGAGTGCCATGCCACTGGCAACCAATCCCTGTGCTTTCAGTTCCTGCGCGTAAGCCACGCATTTCGACACATCGCGCGATGCGATCACCACATGAGCGCCAGCCTCCGCGAGCGCCAGCGAGATGGGTTTGCCAAAGAGGCCCGCGCCGCCAGTTACCAAGGCTGTTTTGCCCGTAAGCATGAACCTTTCCAATGTTTGCATGAGGCGTATGTGATTTTATTTAACGGAGTACACGGTGTTCGTTCGGATGCCCGGCCTCACTTCGCCGCTTAAAAATACCCAGCCGCCTTTCCAGTATACAACGGGCAGGGTTACCCGCGCCGCGATACTGTCCTGGCTGCCGGCGTACTGCCAGGTATCGTTGAGCGAATGGTAGAGCAACACATCGCGTTTGATACCGGGGTGAGTCGCAGGGTCTTTATACGCACTCGTGACTGCATCTACCCCACCCCAGAAAAGGATCGTGTTGTTTTGCAACACTGGCAGGGGCAAACCCGCCGCTGTAGCGCCTTTTGGCATGGGTGCCAGTGCGGTCCATAGTCCGCTCCATTTCCCCTTGTTTTTAACGGGCGTAAAATAAAAAGCATCGGAGAGGATCAGGCGGTATTTTTGACCGGTGGCAGATTCGCCCACCGTTTCACCACTGAACAGGTAAAAATTGTTTCCAACGGCGGCGCAGGCAGGCGCGATGCGTTCCCTGCCTGGCCATGCGGGCAATTCAAACCAGCCTTTCGCAACGGCCGACAAATCCAGACCGAAGCATCTCTTAAGGGCCGGTCCCGCCGGCACGTTGTTGCCGCCGGCCACGATCAGCAAGTCACCGACAAGGGCGCCGGCCATATTGGCCAACGGCATCGGCAGGTCGGGGTAGTTTTCTGTTTTGAAAGAATTATTAATCCAGGTATACGACACCACCCGTTTTGAATGCGCCGTGGCGGTGCTGCCACCGGCAATGATGATGTTGTTGCTATAACTAACGGTCACACCATACGCGAGGGATGCATACAATGTGTCTTTTAAAACGAGCCACTGATTGTCCTGCAACCGATAGATCGAATGATACCATTGCTTGATGCCTCCTTCCCACGGACGTTTGCCGGGGAAATTTGCGCCGCCCATACAGAACAGCTGACCGTTGCTGACGCCGCCATACATGCCTGCAAACCCTTCCTGGTCGGGCAGTGAAGGCATCGCCGTCCATTGCGGTTTCACCTGCGCCTGTGCAGCAACAACTAATAATAACCCAAGAAAACTGGCAAATAATGCGCGCATATTTTTGAATGATTAACCGATGGTAAATTGCAACACCGCGCCAGGACCCGGTTCTCCATGGCCTCCGGTCACAATGCAGGTATCGCCTTTTAGAAAGACATTACTCGCCAGCGGGAAGCCGGTGTCAATAGAATCGATGACAGCGCCCTGCGGGGAAAGGATTTGAATCGCCTGCATGCCATAGTGTGCTACCCATAGATTTCCCTTATCGTCAAGTGCCAGTCCGTCGGGCAAATTGCGTTCGACATCACCCGAGGGATGTGTGGGCAGGTCACAGAAAACAAACCACCCCCGGTTTGCTGCGCCAACCGACTCATCCCTGGAAAGGTGGGGAAACCAATGTATTGGCGGCTCAGCAATCACGCCGCCATCAACGTCCAGGTGAAAAAGCAGGATGCGGTTGCGGTAACTTTCGGCCACGTATAAATGCTTCTCATCGGGAGATAATATCAGTCCGTTTGGAAAATCAAGTTCGGTGGCAAGAATTTTTTCGACCCCTGTTGCGCTTTTGAAACAGAGTTTCCCCTGGTGCCGGATCGAATCGGTAAAGTACAGGTTGCCCGACAAAGAAACAACGAGGTCATTAGGCACAAATACCTCTTGCCCCGCGCAGGATCCGGCGATTTCCTTGCCAAGCAACTGCCCATGTAGATCATATCGATTCACAGAGGCGTCCCGGCTGTCACAAACGAGGTGGTCACCGTTCGGCAGGATAAACTGGCCATTCGGGCACACACCGGTTGCCCAGACCGTTGGGTCTCCAGAACCGTCCCACCGCAACACCTGGCCACCGGCACAATTTGTATAGAAGATATTACCCTGATGGTCGATCACGGGTCCTTCGGTGTAGAACGGGCCGTCGATTCGTTTTTGGTGGTTTATTCTCATGGGCTAAAATTGGGTATGGGGTATGAGGTATGCGGTTTGGGGTATGGGGTATGAAATTATTGCGACCACCTCATACCATTTTACGCACACCTGTTTGCTTTTAATAATTGCACCAAAACAACTTTAAACTTTAAACCTTAAACCTTAAACTGCTTCTGCTTGGTCCTCAAACGGAAACAACGGTTTCCGGCGATTTTTGTAACTAAATCTTGTCATGTCTGCTCTGGTACAACCGGGCGTATCGATCTGCAGCATGGGTTTACAAACGGGCGCATAGGCTGCAATCGGTGCATTCACCCCTTTCGCAACGATGGCGTCAAAATCACCGGGCTGCAGACCCGCGCACAACAGTTGTTGCAGGCTGAAAGGCGGCACACGGCGGCTGGTCAGCATCACCACGTTGCCCGCAGTCGTCTGCACGACGGCGGTCTGGCCCATGTCGAAATTTACCTGGCCGCCGTGACGCGGACTGCTTTCAGAAAATTTTCCTTCATGCACCGACATCAATTTTACCTCAACAGACACCGGGTCGCCATGCGTTTCAAATTCGCGACCAAATGAGCACGGAAAAGAATCTCCCGGCTGGTGTTTGATGGCTTCGGCAACGGCAGCGGCATCGCAGATACAGATAAAACTTTTGAAACTGCCATCCTGCTCGAGTGCCTTCAACAGGTGCGTGCTGGTTCCGGAGGAACCGCCGCCGATATTATCTCCCATGTCGAGCAAGAGGATTGGCTTTGCATAATGTTTCATTAAAGGGAGCTCTTCGTTAATGGATCTTTTAACGCCATTGAAGAAGCGCTTTTTTTCGGTGGCATACGCCAGCAGATCGTCCACCGCTTTCTGTGCTTCATCGCTTTTACCGTCGGCCACCAGTATAAAGGCCGATCCCATTTCGGCGACATCTGCATACGGAAAACCCAGCAGGATGGTGGTGGAGATCACACCCGGCCGGTCGAGCAGGTCACGTGCGCACTGGTATAAACCCAGGCAGGGCTCGCTGCCGGTAAATTGTTGTTCGATGCTCATCGCCATCGGCAGCTGCACGAAATAATTCACCGGCTGTATCACCTGTTTCAACGTACCCGCCATCAGCATCGCCGCTTCCTTGCCCGTCTCACGCTGATCAATATGCGGGTTTGTTTTATAGGCCACCAGCGCATCGGTGGCATCGACCATCTGCTGGCTGACATTCGCATGTGGATCCAGCGAACCGATAATGGGGATCCCGGGACCAAGTTTCTGCCGCAACCTGGTAAGCCATTCTCCATCCATGTCCCGATAGCGCTCGGAAACGCCGGCCCCATGCGGCACCACGAGACAACCATCCACGGGCAATACCAGATCAAGCTGCTGAAACATCTGTTCGCAAAGCGTATCAAAGGTGGCACTGTCCAGCATGCCGCCAGGCGTTGCCTCGGCGTACATCACCGGCACCACTTCTATACCCTGCAGATCCATCACTTCCAGCATGCCACCGATCTCGTGAAAAGCCTGCTGGTATTCACTTCGGATGGCTTCGCCGGTGAGCCAGTGCCCGTTGCGGAAATCCTCCACCGTGGTGAAGGACGAAATGAAGGTATTCGATTCGTGATAGAGGCCCAGTAATGCTACCCGTAAAGCCATGTTACTTTTTTGTATAAATGATGATGTCGACTTCAAATTTCAGCAGTTCGCCCAGGCAGCCCATCAGCGTGGTTCTTGCGGGAAACGGCTCCTGGAAGAATTCGCGGTAGATGGCATTAAACTGCCCGAGGTATTCCTGTTTCCCGACGTAATTACGCACATGCACCACGTCGCGCATGGTATAACCCGCAGCGGCGACGATGGCCTGTACGTTTTGAAACGAACGCCTGCATTCTTCTTCAAATGTACCGTTTACAATGTTGCCATCCATGTCAACCGATGCCTGTCCCGACAAAAATATATAATCACCCGCCTGCACCGCCGGCGAGAAGGGCAAAGAACTCTTTGGGATATTGTTACCTGTTATAAATTGAAGATCACTCATTGAGGAAAGTTTAAGGTTTAAGGTTTAAATTTTAAAGTTTAAAGTTAATTAACTGGAAACTAATTTCTGTTTTACGTCCTACCGTAAATTGACGGAGTTTTGAAGGCCTGCAAGGCTGGCAAAATCCAGCACAGGGCGGTAGACCTGTGTTAAAACGGCGATTTATCGAGGCTTGCAAGGCCGACATAGATCAATACAGGTTTTGTAACACATAATACGATTCTGTTTTCACGCGCCAAAAGTAAAAGGATCAATCCTTAAAAAGCCCTAAATCTAAAACGAACCCTTGATCGCTCCATGTCGGCCCTTCAGGCCTTGAAAAACGACCCGCTCGTTACACAGGCCTGCAGCCTGTGCTCTTTTCTGGTGGCCTTCCAGGCCTAGACACACACGCTCGTTACATAGGCCTGCAGCATGTGCTCTGTTCTGGTGCATTTCAGACCTAGACACTCGCTTCTTCCTCCCCCCTTCTCATTCGCCACTATTTGTCCGCTCGACTTCCGGCTGATTGCTCATAGCTGATAGCTGATAGCCAATTGCCAACTGCCAACTGAAATCTGCCAACTGAATTACACCGCTGCCCGCTCCAGCCGGTTCACCATGGCGAGCACTTCTTCATCCGTCCAGGGCATGTCGGGACTTAGCAAAGGCGCTTTGGCCAGGCCAATGTCGATGCCATGTTTTAGCTGCATCGCCTTGCGGAAGAACGTCCAGATGCAGGGCATCACCTGCTCAATCAGTTGTTGCAGCTGCAACATAAACTCGCCCGCCATCTTTACCTCGCCATCCAGGAAACGCTGACGCACCGACTTGCAGGTACTGCCGAGTAAATTGTACGTGGTGCCGATCGCGCCTGCCGTGCCGCATAAGGCCGCGTGGCACAGCAATTCGTCCGCACCGCTGAACAACTTCCAGCCTTCCGCCTTTTGGTGCACGCTGCTGATCTCGAGCAGGTTCAGGGTCGTCATCTTCATGCCGATTATATTTGGCAGTTTCATCAGTTTGGCAACAAGTTCTCCCGACGTGGACTGACCAATCTGGTAGGGAAAGAAGGGCAGATCGGCCGCTTCGGCGATCCGCCGGTAATGCTGGAAACCCATTTCGACAGAGCCGGAATAATAAATCGGTCCGACGGATGATATGGCATCTGCACCGGCTGCGTAAGCCTGTTTGGCCAGCCTGACCGACTCTTCGGTATTCATCGCGCCCACCTGCACGATCACGGGTAAACGCTTTTGTACCATATCGATCGCAATCGATGTAATCTCCATGCGTTGTTTCTCGCTGAATAAAAATCCCTGGCCCGTTGAACCCAGCAGGTACAGGCCGTCCACGTCTTCCTTAACCAGCAGTTCCACCAGTTTCTCCAGGTCGGGGATGCTGATGTCTCCTTTTGCATTAACGGGGGTAAACATCGCGGGCCACAGGCCCTTAAATACATCCGTTGTGTTATTCATTAAATGGTTATTTATAATACTGACAATTGATCGTTTAATGCGTTCACCGTACTGATGGTTTGTATACCAGGCAGTCCAAAATGCGTTTCAACGGCGTTCATATCTTTAAAACCGCTGCCTGTCACGAGGCATACGATTTTTTCGTTTGGATGTACTTCACCTTGTGTTACCGCGTCTGCCAGTCCGGCCAGTGCCACCGCGCCCGCCGGTTCACAAAAGATGCCTTCCTGTTGCGCCAGCTTTTTCTGCCAGTTAAAAACGGCTCCGTCATCTACCACATAACCCTTGCCTTTCAGCGTCCTGCAGTGGCGGATCACCTCGCTGCCGTCGAGTATACTGGGCACCTGCAGGCCACTCACCGCAGAATTTGAAGCCGCAATACGTTGTGCGTGATCCCGGCCAAGCCGCAGCGGACCGGCGATGGTATCGTTGCCAAAGGGCTGCACGCAATGAACTTTCGGCAGCCCCCCACCGGGGTTGGCTTCCCGGAAGATCATTACGCCTTTTGCCACGGCCAGCGTGAGGCCGCCACCGCCTGCCGGTGAAAAGATGTGATCGGGTCCGCCTGGCAGCGCGTCCATCAGTTCATAGGCGATTGTCTGTACGCCGGCCATGCCCTCCGGGCAATAACAATACGCACTTACCGGCAGCGGCAACGACCTGCTCTTTACAAAACTGTCCAGCGCCGTAAACACGGCCGTTGTTACGGCGGGGTCTTTGCCAAAATCTTTTACCAGTACGATCTGCGCACCATACAACTGCATCTGCCTGATCTTCGGCAGCGGGGCACCATCTACGGTAGCTACGAAACAGCGGATATTCGCGGCGGCACAGTATGCGGCGAGGGCCGCACCCGTATTTCCGCTAGACGTGCAGATGCACAACTGCTGGCCGCGGCTGACAAGACTGCTGACAAAGGCAGCCGCAAATCGATCTTTGTACGAGCCCGTCGGGTTTAGGTTTTCGAGTTTGAAATACAGCTGACCAAGTCC
>JBBSSY010000099.1:0-8644 GCA_038241595.1 Chitinophagales bacterium
ACGATGGTGGTAACGAATGCGAAAACGGGCAACAGGACGGTGACGTTTTGAGGCGCGAGTAAATATGTGCTTCGATATATATAATTGGTTTCACCTCCTTTTGATTATATTGTCTTCCATCCTTGATACATTGTTTTGTCTTCCCTTCTTTTTAATTTGTTTTGTCTTCCATGCTTTATCCCTCTCTTTATTATTACATTTGTCCCACGAACAAAGGAAATGGTGTCTTCCTAATTGAACCGCCTTAAACAGGCTGATGACGCCTGATTAATCATGTAAACATATTTAATCAGGAAACGCATGTCACCAAAGAAACAACGCCCTGCGATCATTCGTCTTACACTTCATGGCCGTATTTTTTTCCGCCGCTTCCCCGCCATCCCGTTTATTATAAAATGGCTGTTCATCAGCTCACTGGTAGGCATATGCGCAGGCTCGGCCTCCGCGGGTTTCTTACAGTCCCTGAACTGGGTGACTGATTACCGTGAAACACATTTGTGGCTGATCGCCCTGCTGCCCGCAGGTGGCTTGCTGGTTGGCTTGCTCTATTATTATTTTGGAAAAGCCGTTGAACCCGGCAACAACCTGCTCATTGACACTATCCACGATCCGCAGGCCGTGATCCCGTTTCGGATGGCGCCATTCGTCTATGCCGGCACGATGATCACCCATCTGCTGGGCGGTTCCGCGGGGCGCGAAGGCACGGCGTTGCAAATAGCGGGTGCCATCTCCGACCAGTTTAGCAAACCATTGCGCTTGACCAGGAACGACCGGAGCATGTTGATCATCACCGCCATTGCGGCCGGATTCGGGTCAGTATTTGGCACACCACTCGCCGGCGCCGTATTCGGACAGGAAGTTTTCCTGGTGGGGCGGCTGCGATATGATGCCATCTTTCCTGCTTTTGCGGCAGCCATTATTGCGGACCTCGTTACGACATGGTGGCACACCTCGCATACGCATTTTCATATTGATCTTGTTCCCGCAATCACCTACCTCAATGTGCTTTATGCGATCGGCGCGGGAATTATTTTCGGAATTTGTTCAGCCACTTTCAGCAAGGTGATGCACCTAACCAGTTCACTTTTCAAATCAGTCATCGCCTACCCGCCCATGCGGCCATTCGTGGGCGGTGTCATCGTTGCCCTGGCCGTTTGGGCGATCGGCACAACCAGGTACATCGGTTTGGGCATCCCCACCATCGTCGTGTCGTTTGATCAACCGTTACCTGCGTACGACTTTGCGGTGAAGATGGCATTTACCATCATCACGCTGGCCGCCGGCTTCAAAGGCGGCGAAGTAACGCCACTCTTTTTTATCGGTGCGGCCCTGGGCAGCACCCTGTCACTCTTTATTCCCTTGCCCACGGCATTGCTGGCAGGCATGGGTTTCGTGGCCGTTTTTGCCGGTGCCACCAACACGCCACTCGCCTGCAGCGTAATGGCGATGGAACTGTTTGGCAGCGACTGCGGGGTATACGTTGTCATAGCCTGCGTTACGGCTTACATGCTTTCCGGCCCCAACAGCATCTACGGGAAGCAGGTTATCGGCAACGCAAAAAGCCACCGGTTCGCCGGGTATACCACTAAAAGATTTGATAAACTCTGAGCCCGTTACATTACGCCGATGCCAGCAAACCCTTCAGCGTAGTGACATTTCCAAACGCGTCACCGAGTGTATTGTTGAAATACACATAGACCGTTTTTCCATGATCCAGCCAAGTCCGGATCTGCGTTGCCTGGCTTGCTAAAAAAGCGCTGGTATAGCTGCCGCGGTAGCGGCTTTCCGGGCCATGAAAACGCAGGTACACGGTACCGGTCCAATCCTTAAAGTCCGCCGGAGCTCCCTTCATATCATGGACCACGAGGCCCGCCTGGTACTCCCGCAGCAGCTCATGGGTTTCACCGATATACCATTGTTCATGGCGCAGTTCTACATTGACGGCCCACTGCTGGTTTTGATTGTACTGGTGAACACCAGCCAAAAGATCTTCGAAGCGGCTGAGGTCGAAGGGCGCGCCCGCAGGCAACTGGATCAGCAGGCTGCCTTTTTTCTCGCCTACCTGGTCAATCACCTGCATAAACTGTTTGATCAGCTTTTCGTCCGGTACTGATGTTTTGCTGTGCGTAATGTCTTTAAGCAATTTAAAGGAGAACCGAAACTGGCGGGGCACCTCTGCGGCCCATCTTGCCGTGGTGGCCGGCATGGGGATCTTGTAAAAAGAACTGTTTACTTCCAGGCTATTGAAGATCGACGCGTAAAACGCCAGCCGGCTTTTATCGATAAATGCCGGTGGGAACGATTGCTTGTTTGGCACCGGCAAAACGATGTTACTGGTACCGATGTAGAGCCGTTGATTGTTCATGAGTAAATGGCTATCAGCTGCCCGCAGGAAACAATTTGCAGTTAGCAATTGGCAATTTGCAATTTGCAATTTGCAATTTGCAGCTTTTTGCAATTGGCAGTCAATGTATAAAGTTCGAAGGCAAAAAATATTCAATGAGCAATTTTCAGTGCTCAATATTCAATGAAGAACAAGCGTAAGTCTAGATTCCTTTATTAAACATTGAGCATTGAGCGTTAACTATTGATTATTTTTCTAAACTAGCCAACATTGACGGACAACTGACAACTGCCAACTGCCAATTGCTAACTACAAACTTCTTCCTGCTGATAGCTCATAGCTGATCGCTGATAGCCGATCGCTAATATTTCTGAATCATCGTTAACAGTTTCCGATCCAGTTTAAAGCCATGCCAGTCCTCATAATTCACATCTGCCCGGTTTGAATTGAGGATGCCAAAATCGCCGACAAATTCCCACAAGGCGAAGCCTATATTATGCGACGTGAGGATGTCCAGCACATCATTCAGCCAGGCGAGAAAAACGGCATGCGGTGTTTTTGTATAACAGCCACATTCACCGCAGTGCACACCCACGCCCTTCTTTACCAGGTCGATCCATGGTGAATAATATTCTTCCAGTTTCTCCCTGCCAATGTATTCATTCCCATTAAAACCCGGGTATTTGGGCACCGGCATATTTTCGGGATCCTTATTCGCCCAGGAAGCCTTGTAATGGGAGATGGCATGCGGAAAATAACCGCGGCAACTCTGTGCAATGTCGAGGTCGGCGATCTCCGGGATCACCATGGTGCCCTTATTGTTCCCATCGGCAATCACCAACCGCTGGCTGTTTTCTTTTTTAATTGCTTCCATCGCGGCTTTGGCCACTTTCCGGTACAGATCGCCCGGAACGATGCGCTTTTCGGTATGCTGGTCATCCATGTTATCGGGCAGACTCGGCTCGTTTACGAGGTCAAAACTGATCTTGTCCCTGGAAACATGTTTATACCGTTTCGCCCACATGTTCCAGTGAAAACAAAAGGCGTCCAGCGCCGCCTGGTCTTTCCATAAATTATAAGGCTCGTGGAACCCTGCATTTACACAATAACCCGGTGCCCGGTGCAGGTTGAGGCTTACGTGCAGGTTATGTTTGTGCGCCATCTGAACCAGCTGATCGATACGGTCAACCTGCTGTTCATCAATCTGGTACACTTCTTCCGGCGTAATATTTTTCGTTCTGTCAAATTTCAGGTAATAAGGATAGGCCATCGGGAAGCGGACAAAATTAAATCCCCAGTCCGACATCCATTTAAGTTGGTCTTCCGTGGTGTATCGCCTGGTTGGCGAGGGGTTCGGTGTATTAAAATCAACGAGGTTGAATCCTTTCCATTTTGGCAGTTTATTTCCGGGTATTGTCATGTCAGACACCGCAACGGTTCCTGTTAAACCCAGGCCGGCTGTGAGTAGTCCTGAATGCTGGATAAATGATCTCCTATCCATAGTATTTCCCGATTAATGACGAACTGTTTCCGAAATATTTTACGAACTCAAAGCAGAAACT
This sequence comes from Chitinophagales bacterium, assembly GCA_038241595.1. Classification (GTDB taxonomy): domain Bacteria; phylum Bacteroidota; class Bacteroidia; order Chitinophagales; family Chitinophagaceae; genus JADCRZ01. The sequence continues at coordinate 3,907 of JBBSSY010000099.1, forward strand.
GATACCGGTGGTTTGTTGCATGGCAATAATTTAGGTCTATTACCTTTAGCGCGCAGCGGATATTACCGGGTTTACCCCCGGATTCTGGTTCTGGTTATAAGGCATCATTGGATAACTGCCTCTCTGAACACCAATGCTGCCAGAGATGGAAAATGTTTTTTCGTCGTTTACGTACATCAATCCCAATTCAGCGCGAGAGTAAATGCCAAGGCTGGCGGCATTAAACATACCGTTCTGCTGACCCGCTTTGCTGAAGTTGCTCTTCGTAAAAGAACGGCCGAAGTTTACGTAGGATGGCGCCACCGCTACCCCGGCAAACGCATACAGATTATTGTTCAGTTTGCGGTTTAATTGAAGTCCGAGTGGTGCAGACAGCATGGTAGCGCTGCCGCCGTTAAAAAACATAAAGCTGGTTGAGATGGAACTGTATTTCGTGACGGACCATTTTTTTGCCCTGGCGCTGTCTGGTAAAGATATATTCAGAGCAGGCATCCGGCTATACGAGTAATCCGGATACAAGCCGGGATAAAATCCCTGGGCTTTCGCCATGCAGGCAATAACCATTAAAAACACCATCGTGATTATTCTTCTCATTCGCCGGAGTTGTGGGATAAAAATACGTTTTGTTGATTGAAGCGCAATAGCTATCGCAAACGTTAACAATTGGGTGCCCAAGGCCAGTTTTTACGCGAGTCACCGCAGGATTTTGCATTGTTGATGACTCGTCGGCCCCTACCTGTACCCTATTTGTCTGAACTCTACTTGTACCCCACCTTCACCTGTTCCGGATCTTCCCGATAACCCGCAACTTTTGCCGAAGGGTCAGGCAGGTCCGAAGACGTTTGGTTGCCATTTTCGAGATAAGCTTTCAGCTGTTCCAGGCTCTGCTCCCAACCTTGCCGGTGCGGGTGTATGCTTTCTTCATTATCAAAACCATCCTGTGTAATCGCGATGGATGATTTGCTTTCATCACCGGCAAATCGAACCGATAAAGTATACGCCGAGTCCTTCACGGGCGCGGTATTCACATGCCAGTTCCAGCTGTATTCAAGCAAGTCTTTTCCTTCCACGTTGCTATACGTACCGTCTATCAGCAATTCGTCTTCCGCGAAACGATAACTTACATTACCCCCTGTTTCGATGTTATTTTCAACAGCGAGCAACTCTTTCCCGAGCGGTTTCCACCATGCTTTCAACTGGTCTGGATCCGTCCATGCCGTATATAATTTTTCTTTTGAACTTGAAAAGTCTTTAGATATTTCGAGCTTAGCCATATTGTATGTTTTAGATAGATAATATTATCAAGGGTGTCAAAAATTATGCTACCGCCCACGAGCGGAACTCTTTCCAAGGCCCCGCCAGGTTACAAAAATCAATATCCCGCGCTATCGATTCCAAAGTCCCCGCGAGTACACAATAATGAAAATCTCCGCGCTGTCCATTTCAAAGCCCCGCCAGGGGCGACATGTTGGTAGAAACCGTTTTGCTATGTGAAAGAGTGCCGCAGGTACGACATGTCGGGCCAGGGTGATTTCAATCGGTAGAACGGTCGACTGCACGTGGCGTGCCTACGGCAAGCTGGCTTAATACGTGTTGACACCTTACCCCAAATCTTCCACACTTGACTGCATTTGCAGGTAAGATATCCCGTCATCGTAGAAATAATTCCGTGCCAGCCACGGCCACGCAGAAAAGGCCTCCCATGTGGAAAGCTTTTAGCATATCCTTGAGACAGTCACCCCGCCAGCAATGTATCGAGGTTGCTCAAACCACTGTTGAACCCTTCTTCAAAGCCCATGTCAAGAATCTTTTGGAGGTCCTCTTCTGAGGCAAAGGTGATTTCGACGTGAACGGTCGTACCTGACGCTGTCTGTATAAAATCATTTTTCCAGTGCATTCCAGGTGGCTCCGGCACGCGGTTGCCATCTGCATCACAAAAGGCATCGGTGGCCGTAAATTGCTTTTGGTCAATGATCGATTCGAAATCAACCCGGCACCAGCTTTCCGAATTGTCCGGACCAACCATGGCATACAACCACAATCCACCCGGGCGAAAATCCATGCTTTTGGTGCGCGCCTTATACGGTTTTGGTGCCCACCAGCTGTCAAGCAGGTTGCGGTCTGTCCAGGCTTCCCATACCTTCGCCACAGGTGCATCAAAGTCGCGCGTAATGATTAATTTCTTGTTGGCAAGATCCTTCGTGAGTTCGGCTTGTCTGTTTTTAATCATGGCTTCTATTTTTTGTATTTTTTAAAACATTGTCCAGCTGGCTGAAACGCAGCTCCCACATCTCGCGGAATGGCTTCAGCCAGGTATCCACTTCTTTCATTTTTTTTGGATTGAAATGGTACCAAATTTCCCTGCCCGACTGCTCCTGTTTGATCAGCTGGCACTCGGTGAGGATTTTTATATGCCTGGACACCGCCTGCCTGCTGCTGGCGAAATGTTCCGCCAGCGCATTCGGTGTCATGGCCTCTAAAGCAATCATACTTAATATGGCGCGCCGCGTAGGGTCGGCAATCGCCTGAAATACATCTCTTCTCATAATTTAACTGGTTAAATCGCAACTGTTCGGTTGCAAACATACGCGCAATCATTTGGTTGCACAAATCTTTGAATATATTCGGTTGCCCGTGGCCGAGCGGTGAGCAATCATTTATGCCTGTTGGAAACGGATTCTAGCGAGCAAGCACAATAGCCATTAATATCGTTAACCCAAGCAAATTCAATACACAAAAATTCAATAATCAATTTCCAATACTCAATAGAAGAAATCCACGATGACCGCTTGTCTTTACTGAACATTGAGCGTTGTATGTTGACTATTGATTTTTTTTAAGACGTTTTAATTGACGACATTGAATGATCATTCATTAATCAACCCGACCGATATGATGAGGCGATTAAAGAAAGTTAGGTGCGCTATCTGCATGATAATTAAAAAATTAGCCGTCAACCGGTAGCACTTTTGCAGGTTATTCATACCTTCCTGCATTCAATTATAAAGAGCAAGCTTGTTCCGGTTAAAAACCTGGTGAGAGGAATTCATACGGTGGCGTATAATTCCAGCTTTTTTGTACCTCTGTTGTGAAACAATTTGTAGAACCAAACCCGACGATCCGGATACCGTATGCCCAGGCCAATTATGAAAACGCATGTATTTTTGACAATCCTTGCCGCGTTCTTTGCGTGCAATTCCTATTCCCAGCAAACCCACAAAATTTATGTTGCCGCAACTGCGGCAGCCAATGGCACCGGAACAGCTAAAAGCCCGGTGGGTACGCTTGAGAAGGCGCTGGCGCTAGCGGCTACCGCCTCTTCACTTACCGGCGTGAAAGCCGTAGAGGTAGTTGTTGCCGGCGGAACCTATTTTATCAATAACACGCTTGAACTGGTAGAAGGTAAAAACTGGCAATCGAAGGTGTCCCTTAACATCCATGCCATGGAAGGGGAAGCGGTGGTGATTCATGGCGGCAAAAAAATTCCGCTGGCTTCGCTGAAGCCGGTCACTGATCCTGCCTGGGTAAACAGGTTCCCTGAAAACATACGGTCGCGCATAAAAATGATCGACCTTACCGCAAGCGGAATCCAGAACGTGGGCAAATTGCGGCCGGTGGGTTTTTCTCGTCCTTTTGGCGCGGCGTGGATGGAACCTTTCTTTGATAAAAAGCCCGGTTACCTCGCACGGTGGCCGAACGATAGCATGCTTTTAATCGGCAAACTGGTCGATTCCGGGGGCGTACCCAGGTGGGGCGATTATTCACCCCGCGGCGGCTCCTTTCATTACGAAGGCACGGACCGGCCGTCGCGCTGGAAAGAACCGGCAAAGGCCTGGATCTCCGGCTATTTTATGTGGGGATATGCGGATGACGCCGTGCCCTTGAAGTCGATCGATACGACCGAAAAAATCATCACCGCCGCCATCCCGCATATGTACGGTTTCGCCAGCGGAAAACCATACCGTGCATTTTATGCCTATAATATCCCCGAAGAGATTGATATGCCCGGCGAGTATTACCTAGACTACGACAAAAAAATCATGTACTTTCTGCCGCCCGACAACCTGAAGACCCTGGAACTTTCAGTACTCGAAGAACCGATGATGGCGCTGGAAGGGGTTCGCAATGTACAAATTACGGGCATCGATTTTACCTGCAGCCGCGGCATGGGCATCTATATGGAGCGCACCGAAGGCGTACGGATCAACAACTGCAGCTTCTCCAACCTTGGCATGATGGCCGTTACCATGGGCAAAGGCATCATGCCGGGTCAGCAGCAGATGCATGCCGGTACCGGCAAACCGGCGTCCCGCATCGTGGGTGATATCGTCGGGCATGTGTACGAAAACAGCACGTTCGACCGCGAGGCAGGCAGCAACAATGGTCTTACGGACTGTGACATCTACCAGACAGGTTCAGGCGGTGTTTTCCTGAGCGGTGGCAACCGCGTCACCCTCGTGCCCGGTAAAAGCTTTATGAAGAATTGCAGCGTAAAGAACTACAACCGCATCGAAAAAACGTATCGCCCAGGCATCTGGATCTCGGGTGTCGGCAATTCAATCACAAACTGTGAAGTGGCCGACGGGCCCTCGATGGGCATATTACTGCACGGCAACGACCACCTGGCCGAATACAACAACATCCATGATGTTTGCCTGGCAGCGGATGACATGGGTGCGTTCTATCATGGTCGTGACCCTTCGGAAAGGGGAAACATCATCCGTTACAATTACTTCCA
>JBBSSY010000100.1:0-8578 GCA_038241595.1 Chitinophagales bacterium
AAAATTCAGTTCGGAACTGGCATTTAGTTTATACAACGCATATGGCAGGGAAAACGCCTATTCTATAGCCTTCCGCCAAAGCAAAGACGACCCTCAAAAAACGGAAGCGGTACAGACGGCGCTTTTTAAGTACATCCCTTCTGTTTCATACAACTTTAAATTTTAAGCGCATGGTTTATCGCTCTTCTATATCATATGTAAGCTGTTTGTTTTGCGCGGTGTTATTGCTCTGTTCCTGTGAAAAGGTGATACAACTCGACCTGAATGATTCGGTAGCAAAATATGTCATCGAGGCGGTCATTGCCGACCAGCCCGGGTCCTGTAGAGTGCTGCTGACCCAGACAAAAGACTTCGACGAGAACAATACCTTTAATGGTATTTCAGGCGCGCAGGTAACCATTTCCGACAATAACGGCAACCCGCAAACGCTATTGGAAACCAGTGCCGGTGTATATGAAGCGTTATCGTTGACGGGGTTCTCGTTACATACTTACCTGCTTACGGTAAAAGTTTCGGGGCAGGTGTACACCGCTACATCCACCATGCCGGCGCGGGTTCGTTTTGACAGCCTGTACATTTCCGAACGCAGTTTCTTCGACGAAAAAAACAAGTTTGCCACCGTATTTTATAATGATCCTGCCGGTCAGCAAAACGCCTACCGCTTTATCCAGTATGTAAACGGTGTAAAGGAAAAAACCATTTTTGTAAGGGATGATGATGCCAACGACGGGCGCCCGATCCAGCGAACACTGTTGTATTTTTACGATGATAATGAAAAAGAGCAGCGGCAGATAAAAACAGGCGACAGCGTACGCGTGGACTTTTTAAACATTGCCTACCCGGTCTATAAATACTGGTATAGCCTTGGAGAATCATCCACTGGCGATAGCCAGAGCGCCACCCCCGGCAACCCGGTGACGAATATACAGGGTGGCGCCCTCGGTTATTTTAGTGCGCATACGGTGGAGAGCAAGACGGTGGTTGTGCCTTGATGAACTGAAAACTCTGAATGAAATTTATGGGCGCAGTTGATGTTTGTCTGAAGCTGAATTCTCCGAATTAGAAGAATTTAGTGAATTATTTACCTCACCGAAGGGTGTTCAATCATCGACTTCAGTGTATTGTTTACTTCCCCACAGGATTTTCTATTTTATTAATTTCCCCCGCGCGGTCACCATGTATGTGGAAGTACCTGAGGCGGTAACCTCGGCGGGGAAGTCCTTGGCTCCCGGTGGGGAAGCCCTTGATTACCGGCAGGGAAGTTGTTGGTAACGTGTCGGGTAAGTTCGATATAAGGATCATAGTCCATAAATTAATCATCTAAATCACAGTTCAGACAAATTCCCCCGAGTCCTGCGCGGTCACTCCGGTGGGGAAGTCCCTGGTTGGCGGGGAAGGTGTTGGTAACGCGTTGGGTAAGTTCGACATAAGGATCATAGTCCATCAATTAATCATCTAAATCACAGTTCAGACAAATTCCGCGCGAGTCCCGCGCGGCGACCATTTATTTTGAAGAATTTACCCCGGTAACTCGGCGTGAAAGTCTCCCTGTCGTGAAAGTCTCCCTGGCGGGACAGTCTCCCTGGCCGGAAGTCGTAAACGCCTGCAATATTCAGGGCTCCTCTACATCCATCACACAACTTTCCGGCTGTCCCTGGTAGTTATAACAGTGTGTTTTCAGGATATTCTTTTCGTGATCCCGCACAAGTGCCAACCTGCCTAACGCATCGTACTGGTAATACGAGATGCGGTTATTTACATCAGACTGCGAGGTAATACCCACGAGCATTTTATAAGTAAACGTGGTAACCATCGCGGCGGGAAATGCAATGCGGATTTTGTTTAGTTCGGTACGCATTTCCTCATCCGTCGTTGCCGGGTTTTGTAACACGCGCTGATTAAGACCGGAATTTGCAATCACCGTTTCATAATCTGCCCCAATAATTTCCGCAACCGCGTATTTGTGCTCATACCCCCAGATGTATGTCTTTTTTACATCGTTGGCTTTTTGTTGGGTAGTAATATTGCCTTTCTCATCATAGCTGTTAAAAACAACTTCCGGTTTGTAAACCGCCTGTAAAACCGGGTCGGTGTTTTTTACGAAATCGTTATTGACGACACCAGATCCGTTGCCATAGTTTTCGAGAGGTACCGGCGATGCGATATTCAGTGTAAATGCCTGGTCAGGATATGGTTGATCATTTTTAAACGTATTGATACGTCCTGAAATAACGCGCTGCTTCGAAACCTGGTTATTGGTGAGATCACATTGCTGTTTCGACACAAATTCTTCAACGACCGTGCTTACCATATGCAGGTCCTGGAGGTTTTTTATGCCCATGGCATCCGCGCCAGTTGGGGAACCGGTAAACGCATAATCCATCGGGTATTTTTTAGTGATGACGGTCTCTTCTATGGTACTATCATTCAGGTTGCCAGTTTTGGTTTTTGATTGTACCAGTTGCTGGTGTTTCACACTATATGCGTAATCTGTTACCGTTTCAATAAATCTTGCCGGGTCTTCCTGGTCATACAGTTTTTCTTTTGCCTGGCGCAGCACAAAGGCTTCACTGCGCGTTGCATAGAAGGCATATTTTGGTACCTGCTGCAAATAGGGTGGCATTTCCTTGTTGTCAATGTAATAGTAATCCTGCCCGGTTTTTATGCCATAAACAGCATGTGTATTAAAACTGTACGGGGTGTTGATGATTTCCCTCGCAATCACCAGCGCACCATTTTTCCGCGCGAAATCTCTCTGGCGCCATAAAAATCCCCTGGACCAATCGGCATTATCCATAGCGGCAAAGGGAAATAAGGATTTCGCGTCGGCGTGCGCATCAAATGTATACCAGCTCTCCCCGTTGTCCCCAAGGTCTTCAATCACCTGGCTGTAGCCGACATAACTTCCCTGGGTGGTTGCCAATGGATAATTAGAAAAAGACTGCCGGACACGATACATACAATTCAAGCTGGCCCCCAAAGGACTACCCGTGTCATCCCGTTCAATGACACGCACGGAAAGATCGTATCCGTAATCGGGGAAATTGATAAGGACCCCGCTGGAATGACCTTCGTCTTTTTCGTTGGTATACCGGTACTTTTTAATGACATGAGCGCCGCCGTTGCCGGGTTCGTCGTCGATCTGCCGGATTCGTAGCCCGCCAACTGGTCGCACGGCTACCGGTGGTTTGTTTACCACCACATTTGCTATAACAGCAATGCTAAAACTCACGCGCGCGTCCATGGTGCAACTGGTTGTCAACTGTATTTTATACCTGCCGGCCGGCCAGTCTGCCGTGGTGCCATCCCAGGTGCTTCCGATTACCTGGAAGGGCACCCGGTTATTGTCTTTAATAATTACGCACTGCACGTAGTCACAGTCCGGCCAAACGGTAGCGGGCAGGCCTGAGATATGAAATGCTATTTTGGCGCCATCCTTCGGAATAACCAGTTCGTTGGATTCCAATGGGGAGGGGCTGGCATAAATTCGCTCATTGGATGCACTCAGGTACATACCCTGTACGTCATATTCCACCTGGGGTTCCACCAATTCATCGGACACCGTGTTGCTTTCGTAGCTAAAGGAACTTCGTCCACCCGTGGGATATTGGATCGCGGTCAACACACCGGCCTGCGCAGTAGCGGGATTGGCGTTCCTGTTGGCACCGGCATAGGTGATCCGTCCACCGGAAATAGCCGTTGTCGTAAACGTGGCAATCAAACCCGGGTTACTCAACTGCCCATTATAATAACCCCAATGGTCCTGGGCATAAGACAAGCGATCAGGTAGCAAAATGCTTTCATTGTAGGTAAATAAATAGGGTGGTTTTTGCAGTTTGCCGCTTTCTTCTGTAACCGACAACAGTTTGAGTCTTTTAGCATTTTTGTTAAGAAAACTGCAGGCGGTGTCGTTGCCAAAATAGGCATATTGAAGCCTGAACGATTTAACCAGTTGTTGCCTGGCGTTGAAGATGTCAATCCCGTCCAGCGATTTATCGCCCATGAGGTCGCACCGGGCCGTATTATAATTAAACGCGATGAAGCCACCATCAAAGTTGATCCGCACCAGCCGTTGGGTGTTGTAATGCTGGGTGCCAAGGCAAGGCGGAGGATCTGTCAGGCAGCCTCCCCCGGCACCGTTAACGGCAAAATAACGGGTTTGCCCGAGTAACGTTTCATACGTGTAATTGATGGGCGCGTACATGAAGTCGATGGACTTCCTGCCATCGGCACTTTTTATGCCTGACAGAAACCAGGCCGCGTCTACAATGCCGTCACCGGAACATGATGCGGAATTCACCTCTTCCACTTTATCAAAGGTATACACCGTACCGTCTTCCATGGTGATTTGCCATCCCCTTCCCGCAGGCCTGATCCGTAAATTTTTAGCCGGAACGGTATGGACACCCCCTTGCTGATCAAAAAAGAATTTGCCCGAGAACTGGTTGACATTGTAATAATACATGTCTGCTTCCCCATCGCGTTCGCCCCGTTCAACCGCCGTCGCCAGTTGCCGGATATCAGCCTGGTTAAACCTGGTCATGATGTTTTCTACGGATTTGTCAGGAGATGACTGAAACCATGGGCCGGTTTCATCAGGCAGGCCACGAACATTTCTTCCGATAATACCACCGGCGTTTAAGGTCCAGCCCAATCCTACCGAAGAGGCAATTTCCTCTACCTTGACACCACCCGCATGATAGCTCAGTGTAATGGGAAGCGAGATGCCGCCTGATTGTACATCATACAGCGGGATTGAAATATCCGGCACTCCGGTGTACAGGCTAACCGGCACATCCCCATACTTGCCAAGTGAAGCAACGGTGGGAGATGGTGGGACAACCGTAAGTAATTGTTGGGGAACAGGTTGGGCCGTTAAACGAGCCCAGGTTAGAAAAACTAAAAATAGAATACATGATTTTTGCATACCCTGCAGTTTAAGATGAACTAAAATGGAATTCGGAAACGGGCAGGATTGGCGACAATGTCAATAAGATCCCTGCATCATCGTCCGTTAAAAGTAAGGTCGTTCGGCCATCGTTGCTTTGATAAAAGTCAAATAATTTGCGCAGCAGGTGTGCGGAATCTCTATACTTTGTTTTATTGATTAAGTCGGGTAAATTCAGTCATCAAAAAATTCCGAAGCTTTCGCCTGGTTGCCACGGCATAATGCAGCGAATGCAACAATGGCCATACGGCAACCGCGGAAGGACAAAGGGAGGGGTGCAATAACGCCGGCGATGCGGCGATTATGCCCTAATTTTAAACAAATTATTCCACCTTGGGAGAAGTAGAAATCGTTCCGAATCACCACGCCATCATCATCCGTTCGAACATCATCACCTATGGACTTGCCGCGGATGAAAAACTCACAGCCGGTATCCGCGAAGAGATTGAAACGATGTGGAATGAACCCAACGGCGTCGTGAGGGTAAACGATCATCCCTTCCTCGTGACGTTTCGAATTACGGCCCAATTCGAACCGGCCATCGGGCTAGTGGAAATTTACAGCAATACCGATCCGCGCAATAATTATTTCCGCATCGAGGAATATGCGCATACCAGTATCTCATTTGTTGACGGACTTGGCTGTAACAGCGGTTACTTTAAACTGGAAAACCTGTACACGGGGTCCACCACTGCAGCGCATGAGTATGGGCATACGCTGGGCCTCGATCATCCGGCCAACCTCGACATCAGGGGACAGGGCGCGCCGGGGATCATGTATCCAAGAGGAACCCTGGTGGACCCGGCCTATCAATACGAGCCGTCTAAACCGGCGGGCGTTAAGGGCGGTACCATGCACCCCATGTACCGGAAAGTTTTCGCGCAAGACATCTCCCTGCTGCGGCTGAACCGAATCCGCTTTCTACAGCAAAAAGCCACCATTGGTGCGTTTACAAATGTCTTTCATGGAAACCACGCCGACGAAGTATGATTTTGCCCAGCCGGGCGGTGTGCACTCTCTAAATCATGATTCTACAATCATTTCGCCTACCTTTAGTTCCATTTTTACAACCTGTATTTCATGAAGTTTTTATCCGCTGCCTCACTATTGGCACTACTTGCCCTGGGAATCGTTTCTGCGACCACTACCCGTTTACAAACTACCCCCGCTGAACGCCGCGCGCCGTCTGAGTCGGTAAAGTACCAACTCGTAACAAATGCCATCACAACACCCGTCCAATTGATCGCAGTGCCCGACAAAAGCGGTCGTTCATTCATCTGCGACCTGGCAGGCAAAATATTTATCCTTAAAAATGGGCGCCTGTTGCCCAGGCCACTCATCGACCTCGGCAGCCTGCTGGCGCAAAAAGATACCGCCGCCGCAATGCGCGCGGTCTTCAGCATTGCCTGTCATCCCGATTTCGCAGCCAACAAAAAGTTTTATGCCTGTTACAACGCACCTGCAACTGATACGGCCGATAAATGCAAACTGCGCGTCTCCGAGTTCACGATCAATCCGCGAAACCCCGACAACGCCGACATTTCCAGCGAACGCGTCGTTTTTGAAATCAGTGGCAGCACCGTCGGCGTGGATGATTGCCAGATCGCCTTTGGTCCCGATGGGTACCTTTATATTTCAATCGGTGACAACGGAACCCCAATGGAGAAAAGGGAAGCACAACAACTGAATTCATACCTGGGCAAGTTGTTACGCATCGATGTCAACAAAGCGCCTTATGCTATCCCGGCCGACAACCCCTTTGTCAATACAAAAAACGCAAAAGCCGAGATATGGTCCTACGGCCTGCGGCGGTTGTGGCGGTTTTCATTCGACCCGGTTACCAGGGAGCTCATCGGTGCCGACATCGGGGATAAATTAGAGGAGGAAATCGACATCATTCAAAAAGGCGGTAATTATGGCTGGCCCATCAAGGAAGGCAGCCACCTGGCGGTGTCTCATCCCTTTGCGGATACCTCGCAATTTATCGCACCCATCAATACCTACCCGCACCTGACGGGCATATGTATAATCGGGGGTTATATGTATCAGGGAAAAAGCCTGCCTTTTCTAAAAAATAAATACGTGTTTGCAGATTTTAACGGAACCCTGTTTGCGCTTACGAGGGAACCAAATAAACAATGGTCGCGCCAAACGCTCACCCTTACAAACCCACCGGCCGAGCCGATGATTATCTACAGCGTGGACCAGGATCAAGACAATGAAATTTTTGTATTGGGTGTAGTGAGTACGGCCACCGGATCAAAAGGGGTCGTGTACAAATTGGTCAAAGGATAGCCGTTCACCCCCTAATTCTTTTGCACTTGCTGTTTTAATACCGTCCAGAACGCCGGATCCTCGCCGCCCAGCACCCATACGGAAATACCGCGCAGCTTGTATTTCTTCAATACATCCAGTTTTGGTTTTAAGGAGCGGCCGTTTTCGATAAATAAGTACTCATATACGCCGTCATTGTCCCAGAATGCAAAATCCACCTGCGCCTGTTCATGCCACATTGTTTTGGCATTGTATTGCCCCAGCAGTTGCTGAACCACCGGGTATTTGACACCCCGGCCGTTTGCGAAACCACCGCGTTCTTCGGTATAATCGGTGAACCAATGCACCGAGTAATTGGGAATACCCAGTGATATTTTGTTCGGGGCCACCTGCTGGTCAAGTAAATATTGAATGACCTTTTCCATCCAGGCAGGACTGGCTACCGGCCCTGGCTGTGTGCGCCGGGTATGTTCATCATAGGTCATGATGGAGATGAAGTCGCCATACTCCGAGAGTGCCTTAAAATCATACCCCGCGCGCCAGTTCTCGTATAAAAATAGATGGTAAGGCGTTGGGCCACCGAGGCTTTCTGTGGCATGCACCAATGCAGCCGAGAGTTGTAATCCGGCTGCGTGTAATGCCTCTGCCGTTTCTTTAAAATACAGCGTAAAGGCCTCCCTGTCCGAAATGTGCAGTCCCTCCAGGTCGAACTGCCAGCCATCAAGCGCGTATATTTTTGCATATTCCAGCATCATGCCGATAGAACGTTTCCTCGAGACGGGGTTGGATACAATATCGTGCAGCAGTTTCTGGTTAAATCCGCTGTTTACGATCAGAGGCATCACCTTGACGCGATTGGCTTTCGCCAACGCCAGCACACGCTGATCCACCGAGCCGGAGAGTACGCCCTCCTTGCTCACCAGGAACGTTTGGGGGCAAACGATGGAGATTTGGTCAACATGTGTTCTAAAGCTCTCAAACGACTCGGGGGTATTGACCATGTAGAACAGGTTCTCCGACTTCGTTTGTGCCTGGCCGGTACAAGTGATCGCCAGTAGCAAAAAAATGGTAATTCGTATCATCATGATTTTAAGTATGAATTTATTAACTTCAAGGGCCGGCAACCAGGCCGCCAGGCTGTGACCCTACACGCGCGACTTCTGAGATCGCAACTGTTTTGATCTTTTTTGATAAAGATAATTGACCTGCACAAACTTGGCCATTTTATGTGGTTAAAATATTGAGGGATGACGGGTGATTTCTAATCGGCACATTAAAAATAATCGTATGACTTTTATTTTGACCGAAGACAAGCGCGATATGGTCCGTCATGCCGGGTTGTCTTGAACTATGATT
>JBBSSY010000101.1:0-8532 GCA_038241595.1 Chitinophagales bacterium
AGGTGATCCAACTCCGCGGCAGGAATCGAGGTTTTGGCAGCGAGCTCCGTAACAAACGCGGGCTCGGCCGGGTTGGTCGGGATGAAAAGATTCCCCCGGATCCAGTCCATAAAATACACCACCATTTTTTGTGCGATATTTTTATTATCGCGTTTGTTGAAATAGACGTTGCCAACTGTTTTCACAAATTCAAGCGTGCTGTTTGCCATCGGGGCGATGGCCGGTATAACGCGTTGGGTACGTTTCATTTCAAACAAAACAAACAGTACGATGGTTAACAAACCCAGCCGGAATGCCCATGCCAGCCAATGATTGCCCAGCACAAAACGCAACGGGCTCTGCGATCCTTCCATTCCCACCTTGTAAAATTCATCCCAGTATATCGTGCTGACCTGCGGCGGCAGGTACGAAAGTGCCATCGACGTATAATCGGCATTTTGTTTCGTCAGCATGAAATAATTACTGAAACATACCGGTAACGCATGAACGAAGAATAAACCCGCGCCGTGTTTGACCCGGATAAAATTCACATCGTTCCGCTGGTTGATACCGAGCACTACGGCTTTCACAGTGTCCAGGGGATCTAAATAGCCGTCAATAGTCATACGTCTGAAGCCGTACCTGTTGCCGCCGTTCAACGCCGGGTTGGAAAATTGAATGGTGGTGGAATCTTCCCCAACGGCATCGAACCGTCGTTTGGTTTTGAAATGCAGCGTATCCATCAGCCGTTTGGAAAAAGAACCCGAAGCCATGAAGACGTATTTGCCCGCGGCTACGAAAGTTAGCAGGGAGGTGATGTCTTCCCGCGAAAAATCAAGTGCCGGTGCAATGAGCAGGTAGGCCGTATTCCTTCCCTTGTAGTGGTTCAACTGGTTATACACCGGCCGCCGGAAAGAACGGATTGTCGCGTTGGGAAACAAAACGGGTAATTGTTCATAGAGAATATACGCGCCATACGGATTCTTGTCTTTGTTTTCCAGCGTGATGCTCCAGTCGATTTGCCGCGGCCGGTTGACCTCGGCAACAATGTACAGACCAAGTACAAGGGCAAAAACAACAATGAATTTTGTATACCCTTTCACCCGGCTATAATTTTCGTATTAAATGTATTGAACTGTTCCCAGACCGCATTAAATTCCGTTTCACCGATCTCCCGGTCACCGTACCAGTTGTTCTCAAACTGGTTCGTCAGTCGCCTGAAATCCTGTTGCCGGTGGCTGTCGATTATTTCGTGCACGTACGTAACGTTCGTTTTATTAATTTTCCAGTCGATCAGCCCGAGATCAGCCAGTTGTTTCAACGACTGCAGGTATAATAATCGTACCCCTGTTTTAAAGTCGCGGCGCTCAATGGCCTGCCGGATAGCAACGTCGAAATCAATGCCATGAATGTCTTCGTTTGAAACGGAATACGCCAGCGGGCTGGTGACGGTGCGTTTTCCGAATAGCGCCGCCCGCGACATACCGGACAGCCGGATGATAAAATAGATCAGGATCAACACCGACACACCCACTACCACGACCGTTGCCATCCTTCGGCCGCCGGGTGTGCTTAATATGTCATCCAGCTGTTGCCAAAGATATTCCCAGAATTTTTGCCACAGCGACCTCACCGGCGCTGAACCGCGGTCGTACACAAAGTCGGCATCGTCGGCGTATCTCTTCATGACAGCTGGTGACAACTGTCTCTTCACGACAGCACTGCTATCAAAACGGAGCGTATGCTGGCAGAAAATCAACTGCCCGTACAGTAACAAGAATAAAAGGAGAACTGTTTTTCGCATGCTTTCAGTACTGTTCGTCGATTCTGTCTGGCATCGATGTACCCCCGCCAATGCGGTTGATGCGATCCAGGATGCCGGTGCCATCCTGCTGTTCGGCCAGGTTAAAATATTGCAATGCGACGCTTGTAATATAAACGACGTAAAATGCATAAGTAAAAATATTGAGGAAAGAGGTAGCAATGCTCACCGTCGTTCGCAGGTCCTTCGTGGTGAGGTAGGCACCAAGCCCGATAATAAAGGTAACGGCGGCACCAATGATGGTACCGCTGAATGAATAGATTAGGTAGGAAACAAAGTAGATGAAAAAACTGCTCCAGAAATTTTCGCGGATCAGCACAGCACACCGCCTGAACCCGTCAAACAGGCTTTTGTCTTCGATTATCGTGATCAGCGACAGTGGTACAAACAGAACGTATAAATAAACAGCCGGAAAAAAACAGAACGGGAATGCCAGTACGATCAGCAACGTGGCAACAAAATTATAAGCAAACACTTTCAGGAAATAAGTCAGGAACATCGACCAAACGTCCTCGATCGCCGGTTGCCGGCCATCGTGCCGGATATAAAATTTAATATAGCTGGCGCAAACCGTTTGCATTGCGCTAATAACAAGCAGCGGAAAACAGACCGTCAGGAAGTAATGGGGCGTGAAAAACTCGTTGAATTGTTGCGATGTCGAGATGCCTTTCGGATTCATAATCTGCTGCAGGATGCCAAATGTTTTATACTGATACAGCCCGGAAAAAATCGCCTGCATGATCATAAACGCGCCACAGATTGCAAACAATGCTTTCAGCAGCGGGCGCAGGTTCTGACCAATAAACACAAACGTATCGTTCAGGTTCTCGCCGAAGTCCCTTATTTTTCTAAATTCAATTTTCTGTTCAACCATATAATAAAATTTTGATCGTCGGTTCCCGAATCTGATGCATGGAACTGATCGACACGCCGATGCAAACGGATCGGGTAAAGAATAAAATACCACACAATAAAGGCCAGCGACCCCAGCAGGATACTGCCACTCAGCCAGGCCGGCATCCCCGTGTAGCGCGTTAAAAAACTTTCAACAAAGGCGGCGGCCAGGAAAACCGGTACCAGCCCGAAAACGATCTTCATGCCATCCCTTCCGCCGCGAATCAGTGAAGACAGGCGGTCATAGGTCCCCGGGAAAAGTACGCTGCTGCCCATGACCAGCCCTGCAGCACCCGCAATCACGATGGCTGATATTTCCAGTGTTCCGTGCAGGAAAACCACCAAAATCGATTTCATTCCCAGCCCCTTTGAGAAAAAATAATACTCGAACGATCCAAGCATCAACCCGTTTTGCACCAGCATCATCACCGTGCCAATTGAAAAGAAAATGCCGAAGACAAATGTGAGAAAAGAGACCCGGATATTGTTGAAAGCGATCTGCAGGAACATGGCACCCTGGCTGCCGCTGCCATACACGGCAAACGGTTTTCCCTTTTCGATGTTCGCGTTGGTCATGTTTACATAATCATCTCCCAAAATGAGCCGGATGAACGAATCATCATATTTTGCAGATAACGCCCCAAGGAAGGTAAAGACAATAAAAAAGAGGAATGAGTAGAGCAGCTGCCGGTGATATTTTTTAAACAGGAATGGCAGTTCATACTGCCAGAAACTGGCGATCCGGTTAGACGACTCTTTTTTATTCTGGAAGATTTTCTGGTGAAAGCGCGAAGCGAGGCCGTTGAGGTATTTAGTGGTATTGCTGGCAGGATAAAAAGTCCGTGCGTATGCCAGGTCATCGGTCAGTTCTATAAACCGGTCTGCTGAAATATCCGGGTCTGACAGACTACTCTCTTGTTCATACTGTTTCCACTTTTCAGCATGTTGTTTTAAGAATCGGGCTTCTCTCATGTGCTTCTCCCGGTAAGATACCAGAAATTATTTAAAGAAAACAGATATCGCCGACGATAAATTTTCGCCCCCTTTTTTGGTATAATGTGCACGCTAAAAAAATGCAGTTATATTTATGCAGCATGAATACCATCACCATTACCACGCCGCAGAATATTGAACTGGAGTACGACCTGGCGAGCCTGGGTGAACGAATCGCTGCCTACCTGATCGATGGCCTCATCCTGGGCGCCTACATTGTAACCGTCGTTACCATCTTCCTTACGGGCAATTTTTCCAGCCGGACGGAATGGGTGGCGCTGCTTTTTCTGATCCCGTTATTTTTTTACGACCTGGTGAGTGAGGTCTACATGAACGGACAAAGTGTCGGCAAAAAAGCCATGCATATCCGGGTGGTGAGCCTCGACGGTGCACAGGCGACGCTTGGCCAATACTTGATCCGTTGGTTGTTCAGGCTGGTCGATTTTACCCTCTCCAACGCTTTGTGTGCCGTAATCTGTGTAGCGGTCAGCCAGCGGAACCAACGCCTGGGCGACATAGTGGCGGGTACCACGCTGATAAAAACTCATCCGCGCGGCGAGTTGCAACACACCATGTACGCGCCACCCCCAGGGACCGGCGAAGAATATCTGGTTACCATTCCGGAGGTCGTAAACCTCTCTGACCGGGACATGCAACTGATCCGGGAAGTGATCAACAGCGTCAACCGTTCGGGCAACTACGCCATTGCGCAGCAGGCAGCCGATAAAATTAAAGCCACCTTGCAAATCGATAACACGCTTGAACCCAAACGATTCCTGGAAGTTGTGCTGGCGGATTACAACTTTTTAACTTCAAACTGAGGAAAGTTTGTGGTTTATGGTTTGTAGTTTGTAGTTCTTCAATTAACAATCATCCACTCAACCATAAACTACAAACCATAAACTACAAACTAATTGGCTATTCTGCCATTTTCGTCTTCCCCACCATGCTTCCATTACGGATTTCGTCCGTAGCGGATTTTATGATTTCATCGCCCTCGGCTAAGGCACCATACACCTCCATTATGCCGTTTGCTTCGCGCCCTTTGCTGACCGCTACCCAGGTGGCCTTGTGATCCATCACCTTGATGACGAATACTTTTTCGGTGGAAGTGACCACGGCTGTTTTGGGAACAAGGAAAGCGCTATCCGCAGCGGGTAGCGGCAGGTTTACTTCTGCAGACATCCTGGGAAGTAATTTTTTGTTGTCATTATACACATCCATTTCCACGCGTTCAGAACGCAACCTCGCATCTAACGCGCCGGCCAGCCGGTTTATCTTCGCCTTGAATTCTTCATTGGGCAATGACTGCACCGTAAATGTTACTTCATGATTCACCTTTAAAAGGCCGGTAAATGCTTCCGGTACAGAAACGACAAGGCGCAACCGCTTTTGCTGCTGCAATACGAACAGGGGCGTTTGAGAACCCTTGCCGGAAGGCCCGACATACGCGCCGGGATTAATATTACGCTCGCTGATCACGCCGCTGAAAGGCGCCCGGATCTGTAGATAATTTCGCGTGTCCAGCACCTGGTTGTACACAGACTGCGCTGCCTGCAGCTGCGCATACTGCGAGTTCTTTTGCGACGATGCCTGGTCGAGGTCATTGGGAGAAATTGTACCGGGTGTTTTACTGGTTTCGCTCAACCGGTCGTAACTCGCTTTCGACGCTTCGTAGATGGCTTTCTGTGCATTGAGCCGGGATTGTACCTCGGCGACCCTCGAATTTAACTCAGGCGCTTCGAGACTGACAAGCAGGTCCCCCTGCTTTACTTCCGAGCCCACATCCACCAACACTTTTTTTACAAAGCTGTTTTCTTTTGCGTAAAGGTCAACCTCCTGGTACGGGATCAACTCGCCGGGTACCCGGATAGTCGTCGACAGTTTGCCTTTTTTGGCACGGACAGTTTCGAGCACCGGCTCTGCCGTTTTTTTTTCCGCCCTGTCCTTGTCTTTCTTGCGTTCGTCAGACTTGCAGGCAGCCGTTGACAACAGGAGGCCAAGGAGGGGAAGCCATAGCGCAGCGCGGCTAAAAAAGTTATGATTTGTGCGTAGCATCATGCGTTGAAATATAAAATTTACTGTCTTTATCTTCCGGATCCAGGGAAACAGATACCGTGGTCGTTTTAGCCTGCACCCATGAAAACACCAGCGGCAACAGCAGCAGCGCCGCAAAGGTGGAAGCGATGAGGCCACCGATCACTGCGCGGGCAAGCGGTGACGACTGATCGCCGCCGTCCCCGAGCCCCGAGGCCATGGGGATCATGCCCGCTACCATCGCCACACTCGTCATCAGGATCGGCCTGATGCGCAAGGCGGCGGCTTCTTTGGCTGATTCCAGGGCATTTCCATTGTGGATCCGTAAATGTTCCGCATTCGTAATCAGCAACACGGAGTTGGCAATGGATACACCCACTGACATAATGATGCCCATATAAGATTGCAGATTCAACGTGGCACCCGTCAGCAGCAACATACAAAGTGCGCCCAGCAATACGGCGGGCACGGTGGACAATACCACAAAGGACACCTTAAACGATTGAAAATTGGCGGCCAGCATCAGGAAGATCACCACGATCGCCACGATCAGCCCGTTCTCCAGGCTGTCCAGCGTTTCTACGAGGATCAGGCTGAGCCCCTTCGTTTCAATCGACAAACCGCGCGGCATTTCGCCCATCGAGCTGATCACTTTCTGCACATCGTCCGTTGCGGTACCAAGGTCTTTCTGGTTGATATTCGCAGTCACCGACACAAAGGGGAGCGCACCCATGTTGTCGTTTTCACCATAGGTAATACCATTGGTAACGGTAGCGACATCCCCCAGCACCGGCCTCGGCATATTGCTCATCACCGGTATTTCCCTGATATCATCCAGGCTGGCCATCTGGTACTCGGGAATTTGCACCTGCACGCTATAACCCAGGCCTACCTTTTCATCCATCCAGACATTTTTATCCGTATAACGAGACGATGAAGTAGATGCGACCAGCGAACGCGAAATATCGGTGACACCAACACCAAGCTGCGCCGCACGGGTACGATCGATTGTGATGTCCACGGCCGGGTACCTGGTCGACTGCCCCAGTTGCACGTCACGCAGGTAATCGATCGCTTTTAACTTGTCAATTACTTTCGCTGCATATTCTTCGTTCACTTTCTTATTCTTGCCGGCGATGCGTACCTCGATCGGTGTCGGCGAACCCTGGCTAAGGATCTTGTCGGTCAGTTCGATGGGTTCAAAAGACAATTTAATATCGGGGATCTCCTGATGGATCTTTTCACGCAACCTGTCTTTCAGTTCATCCAGGTTCACCTTGTAGTGTTCGTCCAGGTTCACCTGTAACACGCCTTCATGCGGCCCTGCCATAAACAGGTAAATCGGGCCCGTTGAAAACTGACCGGGGTGTGAGCCAACGAAGGCAGACGTTACCGCAATATTTTCCTTGCCTACCAACTCTTCCAGCACATGAATCATTTTGATCATCTTCTCCTCGGTGCGTTCAATCCGGGTTCCTTCAGGGGCCCGCATCCGCACCTGGAACTGCCCGGAATTCACCTTGGGCAGCACATCTTTACCGATCGTCTTGAATAAGAAGAGAGAACCGCCGATCGCTAGCAGCAGGTAAGCAACCACGATTATTTTTTTGTAGGGCAGCATCCGGTTGATAAAGCGAAGGTAACGCGCGCGGAATCGATCGAAACGGCTGAGTTTGTCCCCCTTATCGGCCAACTCGAGGCGTTCGACCAGGATTTTTTTCTGGTCCCAGGTATCGCCGTCGGGTGTTTGAAAAACCGGTTCGTTGGGGGCCGCTCTGTCTCCTGTCATGGCTTTTGGGACATGGTCCTTCATCAGCCAGTTCGCCATGATCGGGACAAACGTTTGCGCGAGGAGGTAAGACGTTATCATGGAGAAGCCGATGGCCAATGCCAGCGGCAGGAAGAGCGCACCGGGAATGCCTTTCATGGTCAATGCCGGGGCAAATACGGCCAATATACAAAACAGGATCAGCAGCTTGGGAAACGCAATTTCCTTACAGGCATCCCAGATGGCCAGGGCCTTCGGCTTGCCCATATCAAGGTGCTGGTGGATGTTTTCGATGGTAACGGTAGATTCATCCACGAGGATTCCGATAGCGAGCGCCAGGCCGCTTAACGTCATGATGTTGATCGTCTGGTTAAAGAGGTAAAGAAACAACACGCCGGCGATGATCGAGGTGGGGATGGTAAGAATGACGATCAGCGCACCGCGGCGGTCGCCGAGAAATAACAACACCATGAGCCCGGTTAAAATGGCACCGATCGCCCCTTCCGTGACGAGGCTCTTCACCGCGTTAATTACATACACCGACTGGTCAAATTCAAAAGACAGCTTAACATCCGGCGGTACAAGGTTCTGAAAACGCGGGATGCTTTTTTTGAGATTCTGCACCACATCCCAGGTAGAGGCGCTCGCCGATTTGGTGATCGCCATATACACCGACCGTTTGCCATTGATCAACGCATAACTGGTCGTAATGTCGGCACCGTCTTCCACGGTGGCCACATCTCGTAAAAACAAGGTTTGAACCCCGCCTTTTACCAGCGGGATGTTTTCAAAATCCTTGATATTTTTAATCGTTGTGTTGGTCGGCGCCAGGTAATTGAGGTCACCGATGCGAACGTTGCCCGACGGCGAGGTCTGGTTATTGTCGCGTATGGCCTGCACGATCTGGTCGGGAGTCAGGTTGTGCGAACGCAGCAGCTGCGGGTTAACTTTAATGACCACTGCGCGCTGGTTGCCGCCGAAGGGTGCGGGCGAAACGAGCCCGGGTATCGATGAAAAAGAAGATCGCACATACACGTTG
>JBBSSY010000102.1:0-8523 GCA_038241595.1 Chitinophagales bacterium
GTAAAGTTAAACCATTTATAACAAAACGTAATTTCGATGGCAAATTATATACGGTAAAACAGTCTTTTCAGTTCTAGAGGCAGTTAATGTCTTTAGGGCATTATAAAAGCGTTCCTGGAAGGGAACGCTTTTATACGAAGTGAAATATTTTTACTGAACGGTAGCTCTCTTTTTTTCCTTGATACGGGCACTTTTTCCGCTTCTTTCACGAAGGAAGTACAATTTAGCCCGGCGAACACGTCCTGATTTATTCAGGTCGATCGACTCGATATTGGGAGAAAAGGTCGGAAATGTTCTTTCAACACCAACACCATCAGAAACTTTCCGTACGGTAAACGTAGCGGTAAAACCTTCACCCTGCCGTTTGATCACATCGCCCTTGAAGGACTGGATCCTTTCTTTACTGCCTTCCACAATCTTGTAGTTTACCGATATATTGTCGCCGGCTTTAAAAGCAGGAAATTTCTTTCCAGTTGTCAACTGCTCATGAACAAAATCAATTGCGTTCATATCAAATTTATTTAAGGACGGCAAAGTTAATTTCATTGGTGGTTAATTCCAAATAATTAACTGAGTTACACCCGGTGATTTTAAAAATTTACAAATTCAGCCTGCCAGGAAGCCTAGCGGGCTACGTTTACCGCTCTCTTTTCCCTGATCACCGTTACTTTGATCTGGCCAGGGTAGGTCATATCAGTCTGAATCTTCTGAGCAATTTCAAAACTAAGTTTGTCACTGTCATTGTCTGTAACGCGGTCAGCTTCTACAATTACCCTCAGTTCCCTGCCGGCTTGTATTGCGTAAGCTTTTTCAACACCAGGATATGTAAGGGCCAGGTTTTCAAGGTCTTTGATACGTTGCAGGTACTGCTGCATAATTTCCCGGCGTGCACCCGGCCTCGCGCCTGAGATGGAGTCACAAGCCTGTACCACGGGGGAGATGACATACTGCATCTCCACTTCATCGTGATGGGCGCCGATGGCATTTACAACCGCCGGATTTTCACCATATTTCTCAGCCAGCCGCATTCCAAGCAGGGCATGACTCAGTTCTGTTTCTTCATCAGGCACTTTGCCAATATCGTGGAGTAAACCAGCGCGTTTGGCCAGTTTTGGGTTCATCCCAAGTTCGGCAGCCATGATCCCGCAAAGGTTGGCTACTTCGCGACTGTGCATCAGCAGGTTTTGGCCATAAGAGGAACGGAACCGCATTTTACCCACGATACGAACAAGTTCCTTGTGTAGTCCATGAACCCCCAGTTCTATAACGGTTCTTTCACCGATCTCCATGATCTGCTCTTCGATCTGGCGACGTGTTTTTTCAACGATCTCCTCGATGCGGGCCGGGTGTATACGACCATCCGAAACCAGCCGCTGTAATGACAAACGCGCAATTTCACGGCGAAGCGGGTCAAAGGAGGAAAGGATGATGGCTTCGGGCGTATCATCTACGATCAGGTCAACACCGGTAGCGGCTTCAATGGCGCGAATATTACGGCCTTCACGACCGATGATTTGCCCCTTAATCTCATCACTTTCCAGGTTAAACACGGTAATGGAGTTCTCGATGGCCTGTTCCGCAGCAGTGCGCTGGATCGTTTGGATCACGATTTTACGTGCTTCTTTGTTCGCTTTCTGGCGGGCGTCATCTACAATTTCCTGCTGGATGGCAAGCGCCTGGGCATGCGCTTCCTGTTTCAGGCTTTCGATCAATTGGGCCTTTGCTTCTTCCGCGCTGAGCGCAGCTACTTTTTCAAGCCGGCGAATATGCTCTTCCTGGTGTTTTTCCAGTTCGGTCCGTTTAATATTTACTACGTCGATCTGGCGGTTAAGGGTTTCTTTGATGGTGTCCATTTCCTTTGACTGCTTGTCGAGTCCCTGTTCTTTCTGGTTGATGGAGAGTTCCTTGTTTTTGATCCGATTTTCAGATTCGCCGAGTTTTCTTGTTCTTTCAAGTACATCGCGCTCATGTTCAGCCTTCAGTTGTACAAAACGTTCCTTGGCTTCGAGTAATTTTTCTTTTTTGAGATTTTCTGCCGTTGTCTGGGCATCTGAAAGCACTTTCTGCGCCTGCAGATCGGCATCTTCTACACGTTGCCTGGTGTCTTTGGCAAAGATGATTTTGCCGCCGATTATGCCGGCAACGAGCGCAACCACACCCGTGATTAAAATATAAATTAGGTTAGCATCCATTTAGTTTTTTTTATAACTGTTTAACGATCAGGTAAAAAAATGTCCTTAGGCAAAGGAGATGTCTAAAGATGATAGTTTGCGAAAATACGAAATGAAGGTCATATCTGTCAAAAATGCATTTGGAAGAGAAACGGACTTTTCCAGGCGGAAAATCGTTAAAAAACAGGCCGGGCGCAAGACGAGCCGCCAAAGCGGTCACTGGCCGAGCATCTTGTCAAGCATATTTTCAAGAGTAAGTAGTTTTTCTTCCAGATTGTTGTTCTGCATCTGGTCCACCGGTGATTCGGTTTGAAGGGTGGCGTACCAAACCAATACCATTGCTACATAATCCTGCATGTCTTTCCCGGCAAAATGCGTTTTGAATTCGGAAAGTTTTTCATTAATGACCTTCACGACCTTTCGTACCGCCTCTTCATCTTTCGGATCAATCTTGATGCGGTAACTGCGGTCACCGATCAGGATGTTGATTGCCACCATTTCTGCCATACCTGGGTTGATGTTTTTATCATTCGTTCAATAAACCGATGCATTGATCAATGTCTTTAAGATACTTGGTGATCTTTTTCTCGAACACTTTTCTTTCTTCTTCACCCATGTCGTTGCGGGAGGCTTTCAACACCTCTATCCGTAAGGTTATTAAATCCACGTAAGCGTCTTTCTCTTTTTCACGGGACACCATGGCAAACAATTCCTGTTTCAACCTTTCATTTTCTTTCTGCAGTGTGCTGTATGCCTTTGCCAGCTGCAGCATTTTTTCACTGATCCGCTTAATATGTTCTTCGATGTGCTGCATGGCGTGCTTTCTGGGAAGTCAATCGGGTCTGAATCCTGTGTGAAATTTATTTCCTGATTTCCGCATGGATCTCGTTCTCGAAAGACGACATGATCGCGCCCATCATCGAATCGATTTCCTTGTCGTTCATTGTTTTTTCTTTATCCAGGAACGTGAAACTAACGGCCATAGACTTTTTATCGTTGCCTAATTTATCGCTTTCAAAAACGTCAAACAGCTGCAGGCCAACAAGCTTTGGATTGTTCAGTTTGTTTACTGCCTGTTCAACTGCTTCAAAAGGCAGGGTCTTTGAAACCACGATGGAGAGATCACGGGTGACTGGAAGTTGTTTCGGCAGTTCGGTGAAAATTTCGTCATGAATCAACGCGGGGTCGGCGATGACATCCCAGAACAGATCAGCGAAAATCACCGGCTGTTTGACGTCGAACCGTGCAAGCAGTCTGGGCGATACCAAACCGATTTCCAGGACAGTTGAGCCGTTGACCGTTCCTGACACTGCCAGTTGCAACGCGTCGGTATGTAAGGGTGCCAATACGGGTGCAGACGTCCCCATCAATTGAAAAATCGCCGCGGTGATGCCTTTTAAAAAGTAAAAATCAGCCTTGCCGCTTTTTGAACGCCAGGAATCTTCACTGATATTGCCGGTTGCATACAGGCAGAGGTGATTGTATTCCGTATACACCCCGGCGCCGCTGGTGTGATACGTTTTCCCAAATTCGAAGAAGCGGAGATTTGGGTTGCGCCGGTTCAGGTTATAGGCTACCGACTGCAAACCGGTTTCAAGCATAGAAGGCCGCATCACGTCAAGATCGGCACTCAGGCTGTTCAGCATCCTGACGGTAGTCCGCAGCGTGTCCTCCGAGAAATAGGCACTGTTGGTAATGGAATTTGTCATGATCTCGCTGAAACCTGCCCCGGTCAGGTAACCGGATATCTTTTCCTTGTAGGCTGCTTTCGCGTTGTCCTCCACAGCAGGCGTCATCGTAATGGAAGCCGGCATGCCGATGTTATCGTATCCGTCAATGCGCAGAATTTCTTCCACAATGTCTGCTGGTAAAGAGATATCAGTTTTACTGAATGGCACTTTTACAATAATTTCCACGGCATCATTGTTCACGATCACAAAACCAAGCGCTTCGAGGATATTTGCCACGTACTGCGGCTCATAATATTTACCGCTTATTTTTTTAAGGTATTTATAGTTAAGGGTAACAGACGTCATTTCCCTGGGAGAGGGGTATATATCAATAATCGACGATGAGATGGTGCCGCCAGCAATCTCTTTTATAAGTAGTGCTGCCCGTTTCAACACCTGCACTGTTGCGGAAATGTCTACCCCTTTTTCAAAACGGCTTGCGGCGTCGGTTCTCAGGTTGTGACGAAAAGAAGTCTTGCGGATATCCTGCGGGTTGAACCAGGCGCTTTCCAGAAAAATGTCCCGCGTGTCATTTTTCACCCCACTGGTAAAACCGCCAAAGACACCTGCGATACACATCGGTGCGCTGGCATTGCAGATCATCAGGTCCTGAGCCGAGAGCAGTCGTGGTTTTTCGTCGAGCGTGGTAAAAGGCGTGCCGTCGGGAAGTTTTTTTATAATTACTTTATTGCCGGTAACGGCAGCAGCATCGAAAGCATGTAGTGGCTGACCGGTTTCATGCAGGATGAAATTGGTAATGTCAACGATATTGTTGATGGGGCGGAGGCCGATTGATTCAAGCGATTGTTGTAACCATTTCGGTGAAGGAGCGATGGTAACGCCCTGCAGGCTTACCCCGGCATAACGCTGGCAGGCTACGGTGTCTTCAATGAAAACATCGAACTCAAGCTGATGGTTATCCGGCTGAAAATCCTGCTTAAAAGGTGAAATTACTTTGAGTGTAATTTTGTCGTGGTGGGTGAGATAGGCGCATACATCTTTCGCCACACCCAGGTGGCTCATGGCATCCATCCGGTTCGGCGTGAGCCCGATCTCGAATACCTGGTCCTCAACGGGTTCGAAATAATTCGCTGCCGCCGATCCGGGTACAAGTTCCTCCGGCAAAACCAGGATGCCATCATGGCTTTTGCCGATGCCTATTTCATCTTCCGCGCAAATCATGCCCTGGCTTTCAACACCGCGGATCTTCATGGCTTTCATCGTCAGTGGTTCGCCGGTTGTCGGATAAATGGTTGCTCCTTCCGGTGCAATAACCACTTTTTGTCCGGCTGCCACATTGGAGGCGCCGCACACAATTTGTAGCGGTGCCGTGCCGCCGGTATTGACGCTGGTGATTTGTAGTTTGTCTGCATTTGGATGTTTGGTAACATCAACCACTTCTCCAATTACCAAACCGGACAGTCCTCCCCGTATCGATTCATAAGGGGCCATATGCTCCACCTCCAGCCCGATGGATGTCAGGATTTGTGACAGGCGCTCAGGCGTAACTTTCACCGGCAGGTATTTACTCAGCCAGTTGTAACTGATCGTCATAATGCTATTCTGATTAAAGGGGTCAAAAATACGTAAACTGCGAACAAATATTTTTGTTAAGAAAAACGGCCGAAAAAAGGCGTTTCCTGGTTAAAAGAAAGCATGCAAACCCACCACCATGCTGACGTACGCCGGTCGATTCAGCGGTCAAAAAGGCCAAAAGCTCATTCTGTGATTTAAAGTAACTGACCAAATTTATAGCCTTAATTATTTTTACACGCCCTGATGTTAACAACTCGGATGAAGTGGCGCAAAACTTTTTTAAATTGTGTATTAATCGATTGTTACCGCGAATATCTGCCAGTAGTCATGTGGATAACCATGTGAATGAAACCGGCATAAATAAGAAAAAAAATAATTTTCTTTTCGGGATTTTCGCACCCTATATTCGCCCTCCCCAATTCAAAGGATAACAAATTATTAACCGTATCGTAATAATTGGTTACAATCTTTTCCGTAATAATTGATCTGGGGTAGAAGTGTTGTACCTCGCTTAAATTGTCGTAAATTAAAATTATTCTACCCTCAAAATGGATTTAACCAACCTCAATAAAGACCGCAAAAGCCGTCGTAAAAGTTCCCTGGACCTGAGTACGATGGTTTATGGAAAAGTGCCTCCCCAGGCCAAAGACCTGGAAGAGGCTGTACTGGGTGCCATTATGCTTGAAAAAAGTGCTTTCGATTCTGTAATTGAGATTTTGAAGCCTGAATGTTTTTACGTGGAAAGCCATCAACGCATCTATCGAACGATGCAGGCGCTCGCACAAAAAAGCCAGCCGATTGATATACTTACCGTGGTAGAGGAGCTGAAGACGAGGGAGGAGCTGGAAGTAGTCGGCGGCCCGTATTACGTTACCAAACTCACCAACACGGTTGTTTCGTCTGCAAATATCGAGGCCCACTCGCGGATCATCCTGCAGAAATTTATCCAGCGTGAATTGATCCGCATCAGCGGTGAAATCATTGGCGATGCATACGAAGACAGCACCGACGTGTTCGATCTGCTGGACGATGCGGAAAGTAAACTGTTCGAGATCACCAATAATCACCTGCGTAAAAACTTTGACAGTATCGATACGGTCCTGGTAAAAACCATTGCCCGCATCGAAGACCTCAGGCATAAAAATGAAGACATTAGCGGCGTACCGTCCGGTTTTAAGACACTCGACCGCATAACCTACGGCTGGCAGCCCACCGATTTGATCATCCTGGCGGCGCGTCCATCAGTAGGTAAAACCGCCTTTGCGTTGAACCTGGCCAGAAGCGCGGCCCTGCACCCGGTAAAACCAACTGCAGTGGCATTTTTCAGCCTGGAAATGAGTGCGGGACAGCTCGTACAAAGAATTCTCAGTGCGGAAAGCGAGATCTGGCTCGAAAAAATTTCCCGTGGTAAACTGGAAGAGCATGAAATGAAACAGCTGTATGCCAAAGGGATCCAACGGTTGGCAACAGCGCCGATATTCATTGATGACACGGCTGCCCTTAATATCTTCGAGCTACGCGCCAAATGCCGCCGGTTGAAAAATAAACACAATGTAGGATTGATCCTGATCGATTACCTGCAGTTAATGAGTGGTACCGGTGAAAACAAAAACGGAAACCGTGAACAGGAAATCAGCCGGATCTCGAGAGACCTCAAGGGCCTTGCGAAAGAACTCCAGGTGCCGATTATCGCACTCAGCCAGTTAAGTCGTGCCGTGGAATCCAGGAAAGAAGGCAACAAGATGCCGCAATTGAGCGATCTGCGCGAATCGGGTGCCATTGAGCAGGATGCGGATATGGTGATGTTCCTGTATCGCCCGGAATATTATGACATCACGGCGAATGAAATGGGTGAAAACAACAAAGGGGAAACGCATGTAAGGATCGCTAAACACCGTAACGGTTCGCTGGAAACCATCAAGCTGCGGGCGCTGCTGCACATCCAGAAATTCGTGGAAGAGGACGAAGACAATTTTGGTTCGGGCAGTATGCCTACGGGTGGAAACTGGCGCCCGGTGGAGGATCCAGGTGGGCCAAAATTATACATCCAGGCAGGCAGTAAAATGAACGCGCAGCCTTTAGATGACGACGAAACACCATTTTAATAATCCTCTACCTATAGCCCGGCTCGACCGGGCTTTTTTTGAATACGATACCGACGATGAATCTTCCATTGTTTTATTCAGCAGGGATCTCGGCTACAGATAACATCCTGAAACTGGATGAAGATACCTCGCGCCATTGCATACAGGTGCTACGTATGCAAGTGGGGGAACAACTACAGGTGACAAATGGAATAGGGGCGTTGTTAACTGCTTCCTTATCACTCGAGCATAAGAAGGCCGCGGAGGCGCGGGTTCTTCATGCTGATCATTACCCGGCAAGCACTTTTGAAAAAAGCATCGCTATTTCGCTCATTAAAAATACGAGCCGTTTTGAATGGTTCCTGGAAAAAGCAACCGAACTGGGCATCCGGCAGATCATCCCGTTGATCTGTGAAAGAACCGAGAAACAGCATTTCCGACTTGACCGGATGAAGAATATCCTCGTAAGCGCCATGTTGCAAAGCCATCAGGTATGGCTGCCACGCATGGTAGAACCCCTCTCTTTCCAGGCTTTCGTCAGCACGGCCAGTGAAAAGCAAAAATTTATCGCGCATTGCCTGGAAGAAGATAGGAAGTCGCTGGCCGCTGCGCTCAACAAAGACCAGCCGGCGGTTGCGTTGATCGGTCCGGAGGGCGATTTCACAAAAAAGGAGATTGACCATGCCATTGCGTACGGATATATTCCGGTTACATTGGGCGAAACACGATTGCGCACGGAAACCGCGGGGGTAACCGCAGCGGTGCTAATGCAAATTCGTTAACAATTAATTATCGGGCAGTATCTGAATCCACCAGTTCGTTATCCCGTAGTATTGGTTCTCTTAAACTGACCGGTGGCGACTGCTTCTTTTTCATCCACATATTCATCATTTCTACCCCGAAGGAAAAAGCCATGGCGAAGTAGACATAATTTTTCAGGTGGAGGTCATGTGCCCGTTCGGCATCCCAGCCTTCTACCACGAGCACCACCCCAATCATGAC
>JBBSSY010000103.1:0-8509 GCA_038241595.1 Chitinophagales bacterium
CTGGTTCCGTACCAATCTTGATGGAGCCGTCTGCATTGTATGGATTGTCGAACGGTAAGTTGTTAACGGCCGCGCTGATGGCCCCGTAGTTGCCAGACGCTTCATTTTCAAACGTACGGTTACTACCGTTGATGCGTACACTCAGTTTAAGTTTATCGTTGATCTTGTGCGAAATATTCGTGCGGATATTAAAGCGTTCGATGCCGGTGTGGCGCACGGTGCCTTCTTCCTTATAATAATTGCCGGCGACGTAAAACAGCGTTTTTTCTGTACCGCCAGACATGCCTAGTTCATAATTTTTGGTAATGCCGGTGCGGTAGGTCAGGGACTGCCAGTCGGTATTGGTGGCGAGCAGGCTGGCCGGGCGTTCCCGCGCAAAATCCGCCGCGGTAAAAAATGATTTCTGGTAATCATACAATTCCTGCGAATTCATCACCCTGAAATTGCCCATGGTTACCTTGTTAAAACCGGTGCTACCGTTAACGGTTACGCGCGTTTTACCAGCCTTGCCCGATTTGGTCGTAATGATGATAACTCCATTCGCCGCACGAGAGCCGTAGAGGCCGGTAGCGGCAGCATCTTTCAACACCGTGACCGATTCAACATCCGTCGGATTTGCATTGCCACCAATGATACCATCTACGACCAACAACGGTTCGGAGCCGGCGGAGATCGAACTGGAACCACGGATGACAATGTTTGAAGCGGCGTTAGGGTTACCTGATGAATTGGAAACGACCACACCCGGCGCTTTTCCCTGCAAGAGGCTGTTGATACTGTTAGACGTGACATCGTTTAGTTCCTTGCCTGAAACAATGGACACAGAACTGGAGATTTGAGAGCGCTGCTTGGACGTGTACCCCACAATCACCACGTCATTCAGGATATCCGTTTCGGCGGTAAGCATCCCGTCTACACTGGACCTGCCGTTTACCGGTAGTTCGGTAAACTTGTAGCCTTTGTACGTGACAACGAGGGTGGCTCCCGGCGGAGCGGCAATAGAATACCGGCCACCCGCATCGGTAGTGGTGCCAATTTTAGCATTTGACTTCAGTGTGACAGAAGCGCCTTCCAGCGGCCCTTTCTGGTCGGTAATCACTCCGGAAACAATGCCGGTTTGGGCGTGCATGAGAAGCGGCGAAAAAAGGATGAGCAGCAAGGCAATCGGGACAATTGCCAGCTTCTTGGTTTGGTTGTTCATCATAAGCGGTTTACGTAATTGAAAATGGATGCTATCTAGATAAAAAGATTGCGACAAACGGACGCCCATCGGCGATTTAAACAATCAGTTGTAGAAATAAACAGGTTTCACGGGTACGTAACCACAACGGGAACAGGGACAGATAAAAACAACTTGACAAATGAAAGATTGCCGACTTTCGTAATCTTTCATTTCTATTTTAAAAATACAGTTTATTCTTTCAAACAGGAAAATATTTATTTGCCACAGTAAATATTTTTTTGAATAATAAAACATCTTTCATATACTTTCGTTGATAACGCCTGGATGTTACTATCGCAAGCAGATTTTCGAGGCTTTCGTAAAACCAATCATAATAAGAAAGAGAAAACTGCAGGTATCCCGGGGTTGTTTGATGGCTCATCCGGGGCAGTATTAAAATCACCGGATAGTCAATATATATGGTGATTCGAAAGCGTAATCATACATTCTCTTGTTTCTTTATGATTGGGCCAATCATAACAACAAAAACATGTCTATGCCTGAAAAAAAAGGATCCACGGTAAAACGCCGGGTATTAATTCTTCAAAAACTTGGCCTCGACGGGCAGGTGGATGTCAATGCACTCAGTAAAGAACTTGGTGTAAGTGAAGTCACGATACGCAACGACCTTACCAAACTGGAAGAAAAGAAAATGCTGATCCGTGCCCGCGGCGGCGCAATTAAACTCGACGGTGTAGGCAAAGACTTCCACCTGGCAGACAAAAACAAGCAGCACTACCAGGAAAAGCAACGCATCGGCCAGGCCGCGGCAGCACTGGTCGAAGACAACGATACCATTATCCTCGATTCTGGCACCACCACCATCGAGATCGCCAAACACCTGTCGCACATCAAGAACCTCACCGTCATCACCAACGCATTGAATGTTGCTAACGAAGTGGCCAGTTATGACAATACCACCGTAATCATCCCGGGTGGTGTATTGCGCAAAAATTCCCTGTCGCTGATCGGTGCGGCCGCGGGGGAGAGTTTTAAAAATTATTTCTGTGATAAATTATTTCTCGCGGTAGATGGCTTTAGTACCGCCCATGGTTTGTCGACCCCCAATGTAGACGAGGCGCACCTCAACCGCATCATGATCGAGATCTCCAAAAAAGTGATCGTGGTATCCGATTCAAGCAAATTCCTGCGGCGAAGCTTGGCGCTGATTGCCCCTGTTTCCAAGGTGGATACGGTGGTGACCGACACGGGAATATTACCAGAGGATCAGAAGAAGCTGGAGAACGCGGGGATAGACCTGATCGTTGTGTAGTTCTTAACGGACCTTATAAAATTTATAACCAAACAAGAAAATCACCGCATAACAAATCACCGGCAGGTAATACGCCTTGGCCACATCGTGGTTCGCAATCATACCCATCAACGGCGGAAATACCGCACCGCCAACTACACCCATCACGATAAATGATGATCCCTGCTGCGTCAGCGGGCCAAGATTCTTCAGTCCAAGACTAAAAATGGTGGGGAACATGATGCTGAAGAAAAAGTTCAAAAACAGCAGCGCAATAAAGGAAGGCCAGCCAAAGCCCTGTGCGACGATCAGGCACATCGCGATGCTGCACAGCGCAAACGTCGCCAGCATTTTGTTCGGCGCAATAAAACGCATCAGGTAGGTACCCACAAAACGGCCAACCATCATCATGACCATACTCAGGGAAAAGAAGTAGGCCGACTTCTCAGCGGCGAAGCCCATTTTTTCAACCCCGTAATTAATAAAATATGCCCAGGTGCCGCCCTGTGCGGCCACATTAAAAAACTGCGCGACGACCGCCCATACGAAATGCGTATGCTGGAATAATTTCCTGGGATGTGTTATATCGGCGGGATCCACCGGTACCGCGTATGCATCTGCTTCTGCGTTTATACTTACATGTGGATCGGTCAGCGCCGGCACCTTTACAAAATAAAAGGCGACAGCGATCGCCAGGATAATGGCACCAATCACCTGGTATAGTACTTTTACCGACACCAGGTCGTTGGAATGCTCCTGTCCGCCGCGGAGAATAAAATACCCGCCGATCAACGGCCCGATTACCGCACCCAGCCCGTTAAATGATTGTGCGAAGTTAATGCGCTGGTCGCTGGTACGCTGGTCGCCCAGCGAAGCCACAAAGGGATGCGCCACGGTTTCCAGTGTTGCCAGGCCGCAGGCCAGTACAAAAAGCGCCACGCGGAAAAAGCCAAACGATTCCGCATTCGCCGCTGGCACAAACAGGAATGCGCCCATGGCGTAGAGGAGCAGGCCCATCAGCACGCCGTTTTTATAACCGTACCTTTTCATAAACATACCGGCGGGGATGCCCATGACCGCATAGGCGCCGAAAATGGAAAACTGCACCAGGCCCGATTCTGATTTCGATACATGCAGTACGTTCTGGAAATGCCGGTTAAGCACATCACCCATGGTAATGGCGATGCCCCAGAGCATGAACAGCGAGGTGACGAAAACGAAGGTGATCAGGAATTTGTTTTCGGTAAAGGCGGCACGTATTGAGGATACAGTATGAGGGATGCTGCTGCCGGTTACAGGTTGAATGGCCATGTGCTGAATTTAATGATTTGTTGAAGTACGTTATTTTTAATCGTTCAAACAAACCTATAACTTCCGGAAGCTGTTTTGGAAAAAAAATGGCTCGTCCTAACGGTATGATGGCGCAAGATGATGGGATCGCTATCTTTGGCATCAACTTTCAAATCAGCAGCATGCCCTCTATCCCGTTTTTACAAACATTGCGCGAACGTACTGCTGCCAGCCACCAGGCACTTGAACAAAACGCGCTTTCGGTAAACCTGGTCAGCGCCGGCGTAACGGAAAAAGATTATTCATTATATATACAGCGCCTGTACGGTTTCATGTCCGGTTTTGAACGTTGGGTGTTCCCCATGCTCGACGGTTTGGTGGCTGATCTATCGGCCCGTAAAAAGTCAGCGGTTATGGAGGCAAACCTGGTGGCGCTGGGTGTAGATCCGGTCTTGCTGCCGGTGGTTGACGCTGAATTTTTTGCCCGGCTTTACCAGACTACTGCGCAGGCCATGGGTGGGTTCTATGTGATGGAGGGGTCTACCCTTGGTGGTATTATAATCAATAAACATTTGCAAAAAACGCTGGGCGATGCCGTATTTTCCGAATACTTCAACGTCTATGGTACACATACCGGTGGCATGTGGAAAGAATTCCTGGCGGTGTTGACAAACTATAGTGAAAAAGAAGGTGTGCGGGAAGAGATCATTGTTGCCGCTTCAAAAACTTTTGCAGCGTTAGAGCAGTGGCTCGTAACGGCATCATTGCAGCCTGTTGTTCGTTAAGCTTTCGCAACGACCAGGTCTCCCGGGAAATATAACGTAAAGGTAGCCCCCTGCCCCTCGATGCCGCTCGCCGTAATTTTTCCGCCATAATTATCCATGATCTTGCGGCAGATGGGCAGGCCGACACCGGTTCCAGGCGATTTTTCGATGGGATGGGCCTTCTTAAAAATATCGAAGATTGAATTGTGCATGTGCTCGTTGAAACCCACACCCGTATCAGCCACGCGTATAACCAGCCACGACATCGTGCCTTCTGCCGGTGCCGCTGATTCGTGTGTCATTTCACAGGTTATCTTAACCTGTTGTATGCCCCAATCTTTCCTGAACCGGATGGCGTTGTCAATGAGGTTAAAAAAAAGCTGGAACATGTGGAAATTGCTCGCGTGTAATGCTGGCAATTGCCCAGCCTCCAGGGTAAAAAGGTCTTGTTGGCGTTCTTCCTCGAATTCCTGCAAAACTTCCAAAAGTATTTTGTTCAAATCCAGCGCCTCGTACACGAAGCTATTTTCAGACATCCTGGCGTAGAGCATCAGATCGCCGATAAATTTTTGCATCCGGCTGGCAGAGGATTTTATCCGGTTAATGGATGTTTTCACATGGCCGACGTTCATTTCGGATTGTGGTGTGTCGATGAGGGATGCAAAGATCTGGATCTTACGCAGCGGTTCCTGCAGGTCGTTGGTACTGATCCAGTGTATATTTTCGAGCTCTTTGTTCGCACGGGTCAGTTTTTCATTCAGTTGCCGGTATCGCAATTCCTCCTCCAGCTGGTGAAGTACAAAAATATGCTGCTGCAAGAGGTAGAGGCATTGAAACGCGGCGTCGCGTTCGGCCTGTTGCCAGGGTTCACTGATGCCTTTGTTCAGTACTGTCCAGGCTGCAAAAGAATGTCGCGGCGTCATTGGCGAACGTTCCCGCTGTTTCGATGGATCGCCTGCCCAGGTGACTTCGCGATCGGCAGAGGGTCTGAACCAGAACAATGAGGTTTCGCCCGCAGCGTCAAACCGGTAATAAAGGACACCGGAGGCTGTTGCCTCGTGCGCGGCAGCCTTTGGCAGGTGCAACGTCAGTTGATCAGTGTAAAATTCGGTCTTTCCTGTTACCCGCAGCCATTCGTGCAACTGCCAGATAAATTTATTCGGCGGCGTTAGGCCATTGTGGTAGATCTTGTTTTTATACATGATAACCGCACCCGAGGCCGCTGCCAGCGCGGCCACCTGTGGCATCCGGGCAAACTGCAATTCAATAAAATTTTTCTCTTTTTGAAGAGTAGCAAGTACGTCGTGAAGGGGTGCACGCAGTTGTTGCGTGCGGGCGTATTGTTCCGCCGTTTCCTGAGCCCCGATTTGCGAAGACAGAATCTGCGACAACAGGTAAGCCTGCATCTGCGTGGCATACGGTAACATCCCGGGCTGGGCGTGGTGGCAGGCAACCAGCCCCCATAACATGCCATCTTTCACCAGCGAGATGGAGAACGACGCCCGCACACCCATATTCTTTAGGTATTGGATATGTATCGGCGATACGCTCCGGATGAATACATGTGAAAGGTCGACCAGTTCCGGCCTGGCCAGCAACGGATCGAGCGTAACAATGGGTACGGGTTCGTAGAAAACATCGGCGATCAGCCGGACGCGGTTGCGGAGGTATAATTCCCGGGCCTGTGGCGGAATGTCGGTATGCGGGTAATGCAGGTCGTAAAAGGACTCGATGCCGTCGGAAATACTTTCGGCAATCACATGACCGTTGTACGCTTCATCGAAACGATAGACCATGACCCGCTCGTACCCGATAAGGTGCCGGATGCGTTCTGCCACCGACTGGCAAAGCTGGATCAAACCCTTTAATTCACCAGCCTGGTTGATCAGCCGATCCGTTTCGGCGAGAAGGCTGTAGAGCCTTTCGGTCGGGTCGCCGGCTGGAACGATTTCAACCAACAGGTAATTACCTGTCATCCGGAAAAAACAATCGTAATGCCGGTGGCCAAAAAGCAACGTAACGGGTACCTGTGATTGTTCCGAACCGGCATTTGCAAGGTGGGTGCGCACCGCGGCGCTGAGTACCTCGGGCAGCACACTGCTATATATTTTGGACAAAAAGTAAACGGCGGGGTGTTCGAGGAATTCGCCCGTATTAAGAGAACACAACGCGATGAGGCCCGTAGTGCGGTCAATAGCAAGCAGGAAGCCATGCGGCTGGATGCTGCCTGGGATGTGGATCGGTTCGTCTTCGCAGTTTTGGATGGTGGCCACTGCCTGGTTGGCTGCGGAATACACTTTATCCATGTTGAGGCTCAAATTTGAACTGATTATATTCAACCGGTAATTTAAAATGATCGCGATTGGCAATGATCTCACGCAGGGAAGCGATCAGTTCGGGAAAGCTGTTGGGCTTTTGCAGGAAAAGGACTGCATTCAACTGGTGTGTCTGCTGGAGAACGCGGCTATCGCCGGAGGTCGTAAAGACCACGACCTTCAGCCTTTGACGTTTGATGGCCTCCTGCAGGTTGGCCAGTGTTTCCAGGCCGTTCCGAACGGGCATATTAAGATCCAAAAAAATGAGGTCGCAATCATACTGGCTGTCTTCCAGCGCCTGCTCGAGTGCGGCACCGTTTGCGAAATCGAACAGCTGGAAATTTACCTGCACCTGCTGCAGGGCGGTTTCAAACAGGAAGCGGTCGTCCGCATCATCGTCTGCATAATAAATTTTCACCAGCCTGTCGATCATCGGGGATTATAGGTTTATTGCGAAAATATGCAATTCATCACATTGTATGTGCTAAATTAATCATGTATTAGCCGTTTTGGGTCCGTCGCAGGAGAACAGTCATCTTTTTTATTGCAGAATCTGCCCTGGCGGGAACCTGCAGCACCCTGAACGTAGCGGTCTTCAGTAATATGCAAATAATTACGCTGCAAATCGTTTCTTCAAATTATTCACCTGAAGTACCTCGCGGCGAACTCCAGAAACACCGGCCAGTTGGGCCCGGGTGTATGCCCGGCAGCGTGTTGCCGAAACGCAATATCTCCGGCCATCAAGCCGGTTTCGAGCGGTGGGAATACCGTCGTGCCCAGGTCTTTTTTTCCAAGCAATGTATAGACAGGTCCGGCGGCAACGCCGGCCATGAACATGCCGCGCGCGTCTACCCACGCATCGCCCTTGTCGCCGCTGCTGATAAAAACGGGGCGGGGCGCGCACATGGCAAGCAACTCGTGCGCATCTACCGGCAGGTCGTTCCAGGTGAGCGGACCAGCATATTTTAAATAATTACCAGCCATCCAGTGATACAAGTTCGCCGCTGCCACATTCTCCACCACCTCACCGGCATTGCGGCGGTGCAGTTTCACCCCGCCTGCACCCGAGGAGCTGAGAAACGCGATCGCAAACCGGGTGTCGTAGGCCATGGTAACAACTGCGGCCTTGCCATACCGTGAATGGCCTTCTATCGCCACGCGTTTGGCATCCACCGCTTTGTCTTTTTCGAGGAAATCGAGAAACCGGCTGGCACCCCAGGCCCAGGCACGCAATGAGCCCCAGTCGTCGGGTTTGCGCGCCTGGCCCTTGTTCGTCAGGCCGATGATGCCTTGCGTTAAACCGGCGCCATTGTCGGCCTGGATACTCGTCGGTAAAATAATCGCATACCCCCAGCCTTTATTCAGTACCTGTGACTGCCAGCCGGGAGCCATGGCGGGACTGGGTAGAGCCGCCGCTTTTTGCCCGGTGTCCCGCATCACCGGCGGCAGCACGAAACCGAATTCGACAATTACCGGCACGGGCTTTTTTGCGTTGGCAGGCGTTGTCAACGTTACCTGGATATTGACGGTTATGGACGGATACGAGGAATTGTCTACCCGGCCAACCAGTTTTCGCACGGTGACCGGAAAGTCGCCCACCATTTCCTGGCTCGTACCGGTAACGTCCCATTGCACCGCCGGGGTATTTGCCGGTACGCGCCCGTAC
>JBBSSY010000104.1:0-8482 GCA_038241595.1 Chitinophagales bacterium
CCATGTTTTTAGAATTTAATAGTTAGTAAAACAATTACAATACTAAAAATAAAAACTTATATGTTACTGCCAAAAAAAATTTTTTATTGACAAATTTTTTTTTTATGAAGCAACCGCTGGTTGATTCACAGAAACAAGCGTTTTGTCTGCTTTGGTTTTTTTAAATTCTACTACACCATCAGCAAGTGCAAACAAGGTAAAATCCCTGCCGACGCCTACATTGGCGCCGGGGTGGTAAACGGTACCACGCTGACGAATAATGATGTTGCCTGATATCACCGCCTGTCCGCCGAAGATCTTAACGCCTAAACGTTTGCTTTGCGAGTCGCGGCCGTTCTTAACGCTACCTTCACCTTTTTTGTGAGCCATAAAATTATTTTTAAGTGCTTATTGTTACGGGAAGCCTTCTACAGAGACAGGCTATGCAATTTCGTTTATCCTGATTTTTGTGTAATGGGTCCTATGACCGTGTTTCTTGCGAAAGCCTTTTCTTCTTTTCATCTTAAAAGCGATTACTTTATCACCTTTCTCATGCCCGATGATTTCTGCTTTAACAATCGCAGTGGTGTCACCGCCCATTGTCAAACTATCGTCGTTTTGAAAAAGTAATACTTCGGAGAATTCCAGGAGATCACCCGCGTTACCCGCAACCGCAGGAACGTACAGAGTCTGGTCTTTTTGAACGCGGAATTGCTTTCCCGCTATCTTAACAATTGCTAGCATATTTCAGAAAATTAGGACGGCAAAGGTAAGGGTATCTGTTGAAAATTCGTCCTGTTGGTTAATTTTTTATACCTGGGACCTGATATTTTTTATGAATATGCAGATAAAGAGCGGTTTTAAATGGTTTTTAGGACTAAATTCCAGACATCCTCAACCCTGCAGTCCGTAACTCTAAAATTTTGTTAACATTTTTAATCGTGAGTCGATATTTGTAGACTGGACGCAGGCTACCGGCAAATGCCGGTTTGTCTCATGGTGAACCGTAGCCATTCTATCATTTTTAATGTAGGTTTGTTAATCATGTCATTCGCATGGGCGTATTATGAAATTCAAATCACTTTTTGCAAAACCGTTTTCGTCTTACATCTACAAGCAGGTTCGGAAAGGGATGACCACCGCGATAGAAGACCAGCAAAACATTTTTAAGGAGTTGCTTAAAACCGGCGTCAAAACCGTTTTCGGCACCGATCATCGTTTAAAAGAGGTGAAGACGTATGAAGACTTCCGCCAGTCGGTGCATATCAGGGATTATGAAAATTTTAAACCCTACATCCAGCAAATTAAAGAGGGAAAACATAATGTATTGTGGAAAGGACAGCCTATCTATTTTGCAAAAACGTCCGGTACAACCAGTGGGATAAAATACATACCAATCACAAAAGATTCGATTCCTAATCACTTAAATACTGCCCGAAATGCCCTGTTGTGTTATATGGCAGAAAGTGGAAACAATAAATTTGCGGATGGCAAGATGATTTTTTTATCGGGATCGCCGGAATTGGAAAGAGTGGGAGGCATTCCCACAGGCCGCTTAAGCGGTATTGTAAACCACCATATCCCCAGGTACCTGCGCACCAACCAACTGCCCACCTACGAAACCAATTGCATCGACGACTGGGAAACCAAGCTTGACAGGATTGTGTCAGAAACGGTTAACCAGGATATGACGCTGATCAGCGGAATACCGCCCTGGATGCAGATGTACTTTGACCGGCTGAACGAGGTAAGCGGTAAACGAATCGGGGAGCTCTTTCCCAATTTTTCCATCCTCGTGCATGGCGGTGTAAACTTCGAACCGTATAAGGCCAAACTTTTTGAAAGTATTGGCAAAGATATACCCACACTCCAGACCTTCCCTGCGTCTGAAGGGTTCTTCGCTTTCCAGGATTCCCAGGAAGCAGAAGGTTTGTTGCTGAATACCGACAGCGGTATCTTTTATGAATTCGTACCAACCGCCGAGATATTTAACGACAACCCAACCCGTTTACGGCTTGAGGATGTAAAAACTGGGGAGAATTACGTTTTGGTCATCAGCTCCAATGCGGGTCTCTGGGGTTATAACATCGGGGATACGGTGAAATTTGTTTCTACCAATCCATATCGCCTCGTGGTAACGGGCCGGGTAAAACATTTTATCTCCGCATTTGGTGAACACGTAATTGGTGAAGAGGTGGAGTATAGCCTGATGAAAGCCGCCCATCAAATGGGTTTCCGGATTACCGAATTTACGGTGGCACCATTTATCTCACAAAATGGCAGCAAAAGTTTCCATGAATGGTTTGTTGAATTCGAGCATGTGCCGGATGATCTTCCTGCTTTTGCAAGCGAAGTGGATCAACACCTGCGGGGTAAGAACATCTATTATGATGACCTGCTGAACGGCAATATCCTTCAGCCGCTGAAGATCCGGATCATTCGAAAAAACGGGTTTATCGACTACATGAAAAGCATCGGCAAACTGGGCGGTCAGAATAAAGTGCCCAGGCTGAGCAACGACCGTCTAATAGCTAACGAACTAATGCCCTTTGTGCTAAATAAAGACTAGCGTTTGACCGAATTATCGTAGTCGTTGATTAACAAAGCTTTATTTTTTAATTCCCCCATTAACCAGAAAAATATATACTTTTGCGCATTATAAAACGTTACTGTTTTTAAAGCACAACTGAAAATAGTGGAAAATAAATCAATCCCTCTTACTTACACCTTCTTCATATCTTCCGGGATTGGTTGTTCTTATAAATCTCCTCTTAGCTCCACCCTGCGAGCGCGACGTGGTTACTGATAGGACGAGCAAATGAACTTTGCCCCTATCAGTGGAAAAATCCCCGAATTTTTCTTATCCGATATTTTGCTCTTTTATTCAACAATTCAATTTTAAGTAATTGGAAAATACAAATATTATCGTTAGGGTGGCAACATCTGACGATAAACACTATGCCGTTACCATCACCAACGAAATGGAATCTTCTGCCAAGGCTAGAGGAACCGGTATAGCCAAACGCTCGCCTGCATATCTTGAACAAAAAATGGAGGAGGGCAAAGCCGTTATCGCGCATCTTTCAAACGGCACCTGGGTAGGCTTCTGCTATATTGAAGCCTGGGGACATGAACAATTTGTGGCCAACAGCGGCCTGGTGGTTTCACCGGCATTCCGCAAAAGCGGCATCGCCAAACTCATTAAACAACGTGTTTTTAACCTGTCGAGGCAGAAATACCCGGACGCTAAAATATTCGGACTTACAACCGGGCTCGCAGTAATGAAAATAAACTCAGACCTAGGTTACGAACCGGTAACCTATTCTGAACTGACTGACGACGACGAATTTTGGGCCGGCTGCAAGAGCTGTGTCAACTACGACATTCTCATGAGCAAGGAGCGAAAGAATTGTATGTGTACCGCGATGCTGTACGATCCGGCTGACCACTACGAGCCCGTTGAAACGGCAGATGACTTTAAAAAGAACTCAGGCCTCTATGAGCGTTTTATGCAGATTAAACACAGCCGGCTGCTTCGATTCCTGAAAAGGCGACAGGGCGGCGGCGTAAGCAAAACAAAATCTATCTTTCACTACTTTTTTAATTTCTAAAGCAACAGGCTTTTAACGCACTATATTATGGCTCAGAAAAGAAAAATTGTTTTAGGTTTCAGCGGGGGATTGGATACTTCTTTCTGTGTTAAATACCTGGGTGAAGACAAAGGATTTGACGTGCATTCGGTAATCGTGAATACAGGCGGATTTACCGAGGCGGAGCTGAAACAGGTAGAAGCACATGCATACAAGCTCGGCGTAACTTCGCACACGGCCGTTGATGCGGTAAAAAATTACTACGACAAGATCATCAAATACCTGGTATTCGGAAACATCTTAAAAAATAATACCTACCCGTTGAGCGTAAGCGCAGAAAGGCTGACCCAGGCGTTGTTCATCGCTGAACACGTGCAGAAAATGGGCGCCGATGCGGTGGCCCATGGCAGTACCGGCGCCGGCAACGACCAGGTTCGTTTCGACATGATCTTCAACATCATGATCCCCGGCGTAGAGATCATCACACCGATCCGTGATCTGAAACTCAGCCGGGAGGACGAGATCACCTACCTGAAAGAGAAAGGGGTAGACATGAATTTTGAAAAATCGATGTATTCGATCAATAAAGGCCTCTGGGGTACCAGTGTCGGTGGCAAAGAAACGCTGAGTTCTCACGGCATGCTGCCAGAGTCGGCGTGGCCAACCCAGGTCACCAAAACCGAAGGGGAGGAAGTGAAACTTGGTTTTGTAAAAGGTGAACTGACAACGATCAATGACCAGGTCTTCGATCACCCGGTGGATGCCATTCAACATTTGCAGGCGATTGCCGGGCCTTTTGGTCTCGGCCGGGACATTCATGTGGGAGATACGATTATCGGTATTAAAGGCCGTGTAGGCTTCGAAGCCGCGGCCCCGATGGTTATCCTGAAGGCGCATCATGCCCTCGAAAAACATGTACTTACCAAGTGGCAGCTGAGCTGGAAAGACCAGTTAGCTACTTTTTACGGCAACTGGCTGCATGAAGGCCAGATACTCGACCCGGTGATGCGCGATATTGAAGCCTTCCTGGAAAACTCGCAGCAGCAAGTGACCGGTGACGTATTCGTGCAGTTGCTCCCGTACCGGTTCCAGGTCGGCGGCATCGAATCGCCTTTCGACCTGATGAACAGCAAGTTTGGGAAATACGGGGAGATGAACAACGGCTGGAGCGGCGAAGATGTGCGCGGATTCACCAAGATATTCGGCAACCAGACGATGATCTGGCACCAGGTGAAGGCGACGAACGATGCTTCCTGAGGGGTATGAGGTC
Source organism: Chitinophagales bacterium (assembly GCA_038241595.1). Taxonomy (GTDB): domain Bacteria; phylum Bacteroidota; class Bacteroidia; order Chitinophagales; family Chitinophagaceae; genus JADCRZ01. Next base: position 4,840 of record JBBSSY010000104.1, read on the forward strand.
TGGGGTATGGGGTATGGGGAGGAAGCTTTGCGGCGGACTTCGGCCTCGGTTTTATCTTCGGGGCAGTGTCTTCTTTTTAATCACATTATCTTTACCGGGCTGATGATGGGCTGCTGACTTATTAGCCGGCAGGGCAGTCACCCGTCTATAAAAATCAATCACATGGACAAGATCAGGGCAGGGATTATTGGGGGAGCGGGTTATACTGGCGGAGAACTGATCAGGATATTGCTGAATCACCCCGGCGCCTCCCTGGTATTTGTAAACAGTAAAAGCAACGCCGGTAAACCGGTATCATCCATACACAGCGACCTGCTGGGAGACACCGATATGATTTTTGCCGATGATTTCAGCGAACCGGTGGATGTTTTATTCTTATGTGTAGGGCATGGCGAGGCCCGGAAATTTTTAGAGACCAACCCGATCGCGGAAAATATCCGGGTGATCGACCTGTCGCAGGATTACCGGTTGCATACCGGTGGCGAACGTCCCGAACTGCTGGGTAAAAAATTTGTGTACGGCTTGCCCGAGTTAAATGAGCAGGAAATCATCCGTGCCGCACACATCGCAAACCCGGGTTGTTTTGCTACGGTCATCCAGCTCGGATTGTTGCCGCTGGCGAAAGCCGGGTTATTGTCGCAGGTTTACACTACCGGCATTACCGGGTCTACCGGTGCCGGTCAGGGTATGAGTGCCACGGCGCATTTTTCATGGCGCGCAAATAATATCCAGGCTTATAAAACACTCACGCACCAGCACCTGGACGAGATCGGTCAGTCGCTGCAGCAGTTGCAGCCGGAAGGTGCGATCGATATCAATTTTGTTCCATGGCGCGGTGATTTTACCAGAGGCATTTTTATCAGTTCGCAACTAACCTGTGACTTGCCGCTCGAAGACCTGCAGAAAATGTACGAAGATTTTTACCAGGATCAGCCGTTTACATTTGTCAGCAAAACGCCTATTTTTTTAAAACAGGTTGTAAATACCAACAAGTGTTTGATCCAGCTCGAAAAGGATGGCAATAGGCTGGTGGTGCACTCCGCGATGGACAACCTATTGAAAGGCGCATCCGGGCAGGCGGTTCAGAATATGAACCTGATGTTTGGTTTTAAAGCAAATACCGGGTTACGATTAAAGGCAGCATTTTTTTAGCAGCCTGATCGTTCACAAATACAATTAATTGTTATGAAACTTTTTGATGTTTACCCGCTTAACGACATTACCATTGAAAGCGCCAAAGGCGCGTATGTTTGGGATGATAAAGGGCAGAAATATTTAGACCTCTATGGTGGCCATGCCGTGATCTCTATCGGTCATACCCACCCGCACTATGTAAAAAGACTGGAAGACCAGCTGCATAAAGTGGGATTTTATTCCAACTCCATTCATATTCCGCTGCAGAAAGAACTCGCGACAAAACTAGGCCATGTTTCCGGCAAAGAAGATTACCAGTTGTTCCTGGTCAATTCCGGTGCGGAGGCCAATGAGAATGCGTTGAAACTGGCATCATTTTATAACAACCGCAAAAAGGTCATTTCCTTTACCAGGGCCTTTCATGGCAGGACGTCGCTGGCGGTTGCCCTTACAGATAACAAAGCCATCGTTGCGCCCGTCAACCAGACAGACAATGTAATCATGCTTCCTTTTAACGACGAGGCGGCACTGGAAGAAGCATTTTTACAACACGAGATTTCTTCGGTGATCATTGAAGGCATCCAGGGTGTTGGGGGTATCATCGAAGCCAGCATCCCCTTCTTGCAAAAGATCCGGTCACTCTGTGATCTGCATGATGCCATTTATATTGCCGACTCGGTGCAGTGTGGTTATGGAAGAACCGGCCTGTTTTATTCACACGATTACGCGGGCGTGTCTGCCGATATTTATACGATGGCCAAGGGCATGGGCAATGGTTTCCCGGTGGCGGCGATATCTATAGCGCCAAAATTACACCCAAAATATTCAATGCTGGGAACCACCTTCGGCGGCAATCACCTGGCTTGTGCAGCAGCGCTTGCCGTGCTGGAGGTAATGGACCAGGACCAGTTGATGGCAAACGCACAGGAAGTAGGTGACTACCTCATCAATGAATTAAAGCAATTGCCGAATATCCTGGACGTGCGGGGAAGAGGCCTGATGATTGGGATCGAGCTTTCCGACGAGTTTAAGGATGTGAAAAGGAATTTATTATTCAGGCATAAGATCTTTACCGGCGAAGCAAAACCGAATGTCATCCGGTTGTTGCCTGCGCTGAATATTACCCGTACAGAAGCCGATATTTTTCTGACCGCTTTGAAGCAAGAACTGCACGCTGGTAAAAGCGCGGTAAAAGAACCGCTTGCTGTCAGTCGTTGAGCCGGATTATTCATCATTAAATACAGTGGATTGAAAAATTTTATTTCAGTAAACGATGTAACCGATATTAACGCCCTGGTGGAAAAGGCGCTAAGATACAAAGCGGATCCTTTTAGCGACCGCCGCCTGGGTGCAGATAAACGTATCGGTTTGCTTTTCCTGAATCCTAGTTTGCGTACCCGCCTGAGCACCCAGGTGGCAGCGGCCAACCTGGGCATGGAAGCCATTGTATTTAATGTTGACAAGGAAGGTTGGGCGCTGGAGTTTGAAGAAGGTGCCATCATGAGCGGCAATACCGTGGAGCATGTAAAAGATGCTGCACCAATCCTCGGCCAGTATTTCGATATTATATGCATTCGCACCTTTCCGTCGTTGAAGAACCGGGATGACGACTATAGTGAGATGGTGATGAATTCTTTCCTCGCCTATGCCGGCGTGCCGATCGTGAGCCTGGAAAGTGCCACGTTGCACCCGTTGCAAAGCCTGACGGATGTAATGACGATCAGGGAAACGTGCCCTGCGGGTCGGAAACCAAAAGTGGTGCTCTCGTGGGCGCCGCATGTAAAACCTTTGCCGCAGTGTGTAGCGAACTCGTTTTCACAATGGATGAACGCCTGGGGCGAAGCTGATTTTGTCATTACCCATCCCCCGGATTATGAGCTGTCTGAGCAGTTCACGAGCGGCGCAACGATCTTGCACAACCAGGATGAAGCGCTGGCTGACGCGGACTACGTGTATGTAAAAAATTGGAGTACGTTTATTGATTACGGTAAAATCTATACCACCGATCCGGCGTGGATGCTGACTGAAGAAAAACTTGCGCTTACCAGTCATGCGCGGGTTATGCACTGCCTGCCCGTTCGGCGTAATGTGGAACTGAGTGATGAAATTCTCGATGGTGCGCAAAGCCTGGTAACCCAACAGGCAGGAAACAGGGTGTGGGCCGCGCAGGCGGTGCTGGCGGAGATTTTGGGGACGATGTGAATTTTGGGCTTTGAGCGTTGAGCTGTCAGCTGTCAGCGATCAGCAATCAGAAGAAGGGGTATGAGGTATGGGGTATGGGCGAAGAAACAGTTCAACCTCATACCCGGTTCACATAACTCATGCCCGCTCAACCACCCCCTTGAAAGGAGGGGTGATAATAAGAGTCAAGAAAAATATACTAATATCTCCCATCCTTTTTCAAGGAGGGGCAATTTTGCGAAGCAAAATGGGGTGGTTGAACTGCCGCATTCAGTGATGCAATTGTAAATTAAAAGCTTAAAAGCTTAAAAGCTCAAAAGCTGATAGC
>JBBSSY010000105.1:0-8474 GCA_038241595.1 Chitinophagales bacterium
ATTGTGGCCAAAAGCGGCGAGATGAAGGCCGGGGGCAACAACCTCCTTGAATTCAACCTGCGGGACGGCTGGCGGTACGAAGAAACAGGTCAGCATTATACCACCAACACGGATTATACCCGCATGGGCTTCCAGGAGTATCGCAAGACGTTCGACCTGAGTTCCTTTAAACTGAATAAAACGGAGGACAGTGTATTCAAGGACAATTACCAGATGCTCAGTGTCAGGCAACTGGGTTCAGCGATCGACTCCCTGGAAAAGACGAACAAATCGTACCAGACCAAAACGCTTAGTGAAATAGCGCCGTACCTAACCTTTTCACGGTACCTGGATACCGGCTGGATTGAATCACCGCCGATCCAGAAACCGGCGAAATCCATGAATGCGCTGATCCCCGACAGCGCACGTTCCATCACACTGGACCGGACCATCTCTCAAATTAACAACATCAAATCCAATATCGATGTATCGGCGGCCGGGTATGAACTGAAACGCAGGGAGCTCCGGCTGCACCTGATCGAATGGCACCGCAAATTTACCATGTCACTCGCCTGCCTGGTCATGTTCCTGATCGGTGCCCCGCTGGGGTCTATTATCAGGAAGGGTGGCCTGGGAACACCCCTCGTTTTTGCCGTGGCCTTTTTCGTCGTGTTTTTTTTACTGAATAATTTCGGCATCAAACTCGTAAAGGAAAATGTATTGCAGCCAATACCCGGTATGTGGCTTGCAACCTTTATCCTGACGCCTGTTGGTCTTTTCCTGACTTATAAGGCCATGCGCGATTCGCAATTGTTCAACCAGGAATTTTATTTCCGTACCTTAAAAAAAATTGCCCCCCTGATCGCCCGGCTTAAAAACCGCAAACAGGCACCTGCTATCCAATAATCATTAAATACAAAATATGCACACACCGAATCACTCTCGCAGAAAGTTTATCAGCAGTACGGCCAAAGCCGGTGTAATACTCACTGCTGGATCACTTACCGGCGTTTCCCTTTTCGCCGCCGATGCTCCGGTAGATAAATCTGCAGACACCCCGCTTTTTGATACCGCTTTTACCCAGCAACCATTGCCATACGCGTACAATGCGCTGGAACCGCACATCGATGCAAAAACAATGGAACTGCATTATTCCAAGCATGCAGCTTCCTATGCCACCAACCTGCAGGAAGCAGCAAAAGCAGAGAACGTAGCTACCAACAAACCACTTGAAGAAGTTTTGAAGAACATCTCTAAATATTCCGCAAAGATGCGCAACAATGGCGGCGGTCATTTTAACCATGAATTTTTCTGGAAGTCGATGAAGCCTGCCGGAGAAGGAAAACCGTCCGGAAAACTTTTTACAGACATCGAAAAAACGTTTAAGTCATTTGAAGACTTCAAAACGCAGTTCGGCGAAGCCGCCAAAACTCGTTTTGGAAGTGGCTGGGCATGGCTCTACCTGGATGGTTCAAAAAACCTGAAGATTGGATCTACCCCTAACCAGGACAACCCGCTGATGGATGTCAGCGATATCAAAGGCACCCCCTTGCTTGGGCTAGACGTATGGGAACATGCTTACTACCTGAAATACCAGAATAAACGTCCTGATTACATAACAGCCTGGTGGAACACGGTCAATTGGGGTGCCGTTCAGAAACGGTATGGGGTATAGTCTGTGGTTTATAGTTTGTAGTTTATAGTTAAGAAAAGATTAGCCGTTTTTGGCGTTTTACTGGTAAATGTTTTGTTCGATGAATTATCGCCGCTTTGGCAAGACGGATCTGCTGGTTAGTGAAATTGGCTATGGCGCCTGGGCAATCGGGGGCGAGGCAAAAGTCGGTGACGTGCAGATTGGCTGGGGACCATCGGACGACGCCACGTCGATCCGGTCGTTACATACCGCGCTGGAACAGGGAATAAATTTTTATGATACAGCAGACTTTTACGGGTTGGGCCATTCCGAAGCATTGATAGGCGGGGTTTTCGGCAATTCCGACAAAGTACTGATTGCTACCAAGGTGGGCCAGAAACCTGGCACCAGCAAACCAGTAGACATTGATTACAGTAAAGCGTATATCCTCGAGGCCTGCGAACTTTCTTTAGGCAGATTACATCGCGACCAGATCGATTATTACCAGTTACACGTCGCCAACATAAGCCACCTGCAGCAAGGTGATTGTATCGAAGCCATGGAGTTGTTGAGAAAGCAGGGCAAAATCAGGTATTGGGGCATCTCACTGGCTACTTACAATCCATTTCCGGAAGCGGAGTACATACTGGACAATCAGCTCGGCGATGGTTTTCAGCTGGTTTTTAACATCATCAACCAGAAGGCGCTGCCGCTGCTGTCAAAAATGGCCGGGCAGGGTTATGGAGTGATCGCGCGGATGCCGCTTCAATTCGGATTGTTGTCGGGTAAATTTTCAGCCACAACGCACTTCCCGGTGTCGGATCATCGCAGCAAGCGGCTAACGCCGGAAATCATCACCAACGCCAACAGGCTGCTGGAACAAGTGTGGCCACTTGCGGATAAATACCAAACCAGCCGTTCATTGCTTGCATTGAGTTATATTATGTCTTTTCCTGAAATTTCCGTGACCATCCCCGGCATCAGAACGGCTGAACAGGCGCGGGACAATACCGGCCGAATTACGCCTTTATCTGCTGAAGATCTCGGGCAACTTTGCGATTTGTACGACACCGGCTTTTCCCAGTTGCTCGATCAAATGCAGCTACAGGGCTAAAAAAATTATATCCATATGTACATACATTCGCGCTAATTATTTCAATGTTTAATATTACATTATGTCTACTGAAAATGCCTGGAAGCAATACCAATTGGAAAATAAAGACCGTTTTTTAGACGAACTCTTCGAACTCTTACGCATTCCGAGCATAAGTGCTAAAAACGAGCACAAGCCTGATATGATGGCATGCGCGGAGATGGTACGTCAACGATTGCTTGATGCCGGCGCCGACCGGGCTGAAGTGTATACGACCGAAGGGCACCCGGTTGTTTACGGCGAAAAAATCACCGATCCGCAAAAACCAACCGTGCTGGTATACGGGCACTATGACGTGCAGCCCGCCGACCCTTTAAGTTTATGGAACAGTGACCCGTTTGAACCGGTGATTAGGGACGGAAAGATCTTTGCACGTGGCTCCTGCGATGACAAAGGACAATTTTATATGCATGTGAAGGCATTCGAAATGATGGTCAAAACCAACTCGCTGCCAAATAATATCAAATTTATTATAGAGGGAGAAGAAGAGATCGGATCGCCCAACCTGGCCAAATTTGTGGTAGCCAACCGGGAACTGCTTAAAGCGGATGTGATCCTGATCAGCGACACCGCCATGATCAGCATGGAAGATCCATCGATCGACATCGGTGTGCGTGGTTTATCCTACATCCAGGTGGAAGTAACCGGCCCTAACCGCGATCTGCACAGCGGCGTGTATGGTGGCGCTGTCGCCAACCCCATCACCATCCTGTGCCAGATGATCGCATCCTGCCATGATAAAAATAATCACATCACCATTCCAGGGTTTTATGATGATGTAGTGGAAACCAGTGCCGCTGAACGCAACATGTTGTCTGAAGCACCTTTCAGCGAAGAAGAATATAAAAAAGACCTGGGCATACAGGATGTCTGGGGCGAGACCGGTTTTACCACGATGGAACGTACCGGTATTCGTCCGACACTCGAAATAAACGGCATCTGGGGCGGTTATACCGGCGAAGGATCAAAAACGGTATTGCCTTCACAGGCTTTTGCAAAGATTTCCGCCCGCCTTGTGCCGAACCAGTCCGCAGAAGCCATCACCGAAAAGCTGTTAGACTATTTCCGCCAGATTGCGCCACCGTCGGTTACCGTTACCGCAGAGCCTCACCATGGGGGTGAGCCCTATATGACGCCAATCCATTCAATTGCTTACGAAGCGGCCGCAAAATCGATAGAGACCACCTTTGGCAAGAAGCCCATACCGGTACGCGGCGGCGGCAGCATTCCAATTTGTGCCTTGTTTGAAAAAGAACTCGGCATCAAAATCGTTTTCATGGGTTTTGGACTTGACAGTGACAACCTGCACTCGCCCAACGAGAAATTTGATGTTGTCAATTTTTACAAAGGCATCGAAACCATTCCATTTTTCCATCGCTATTTTACTGAATTAAAACTGGCGGAACAAGCCGGTTAAAGCGAATGCATATTTGATAATAGACGGTCCTGCGTTGATACGCATGATTTTTTTAATTTCGACCATGGCGACAGCAGAAAAACTCCGTGTAGATAAATACCTGTGGGCGATCCGGATCTTTAAAACCCGGGCGCAGGCTTCGGAAGCGTGTGATAAAGGAAAAGTAAAAACAGCCGGAGGGCCAGTTAAAGCGGCTAAACACGTTCAGGTGGGAGACCAGTTTGAAATTAAGGCGGAAGCCAGGAAATGGGTAATACATGTCACCGGCCTGCTGTTTAACCGGGTTCAATTTTCGGAAGCCGTTAATTATTACTCGGATATCACACCAAAGGACGATGACCAGGCTTTGCAATACCAGGCGCCGTCTTTTAACACCGGCAAGAGACAGAGCAAAATAGGCCGGCCCACTAAAAAAGAACGACGCGACCTGGATGGAATGATAAGCTAATTTTTTCAAATTAAAGTTGATTTTGATCACTCTTTTTATTGAGTAATGTCAACTTTGTACTATCCCGAAGTCAATTGCTGCCCCATGACAGCTTATTACTTTTGGTCTCTCAATGCATGAGGACGTCGACCTGCCTGTAAAAACCGACGGCATGTTGCTCACCTTATACAAAGAGTTTTTTCACTCCCTTTATCTATCTGAAACTGTATTATTCATGTAGGGCCGCTTACATGATGTGTAATTTTTGTTGCGTGCATGTGTTGAACAGACCATATGCCATCAACGAAAGTAGATCCCAATCTTCCTGCTGAAAATGACCCATTTTCTGGCAAATTTTATACGATACAATGACGATACAAATTACATCCGACAGTTTAGTGAGTGACCTTCAGGAAGAATTTCGGGAGCGTTTCCCCTTTTTAAAAATCGCTTTTTTCGCGACGGCTGAATGGATAAATAATCACAAGCAAAAATCAAATAAACTTGTTCCCGGCACCCGGCTTGGTGATGTGATATCCGGAAGGGAAAACAACCGTGTTCAGATATTTCCGAGCATGACCGTTCAGGCACTGGAAGTAATTTGTGAAGAACAACTGGGAATTTTCGTGCAGCTTAGCCGGAAGTTCGGCAATTCGTGGATGGAAATATCCATGACAAATGCATGGACGATTCAACAGCAAAATGAGCGAGGCCGCGAAATCTGTTCAATTATTTATAAAGAAACGCAGGATAACAACGGCCTGCACGCCGGTAATTAAAAACCGGAACTGCCCGTAAAGAAGTTCCGGTTTTTAGTTTAATAAGCCATCCAGCTTTTCAGCATTTATAATTTTTATTTTTCCGTCTTTTATTTCAATCAGTTTCTCCGCTTTAAAATCGCTTAGCGTCCGGATCAATGATTCCGTGGCCGTTCCCACGTATCGTGCAATGTCGTCGCGGGAAATATCAATTGACTTGTCGGGATCATTGCTGTTATTTAATTTCGCCTGGATGCAAACCAATGCTTTGGCGATGCGCTTTCTCAGCGAACTGTATGCGTGGCTTAACAATCTGTCTTCCTGTGATTTTACATTTTGGGTAATCAGCTTGATAAACTTACCGGCAATATTCAGATCGTTGTAAACGGCTTCCAGGAATTCGTCTTTGGGAATAAGCACAACTTCCGCCTCCTCCAGCACCTCAGCGTTGTCATCATACATTTTGTTCTCTAACAGTGCCATATAGCCGATAAAATCTCCTTCGGCAGCAAGGTGTGTGATGTACTCTTTTCCATCATCGTTTATCTTGTAAATTTTTATCTTGCCTGATTTTACATAGAACAAACTTCTCGGTCTTTTATTTTCGTTAAATAGCATTTGCTTCCTCGAAAGCACCTGTGTTTCATACTGCGTAAAGTCCATGTTGAGCAGACCAGAGCCACACAGGTCCTTCATTAACTCATTGGCACCTGCTTCGGTACCGGCATATTTATTTTGCAGGATCTCTATCTTTTTCAGCCTTGTTTCAATGGCATTCAGCAACTCAATGTCGTCAAATGGTTTGGTAATAAAATCGTCCGCGCCCATTTCCATGCCCTTGCGAAAATCGTTGCGTTCGGTTTTAGCCGTTAAAAAGATAAAAGGGATGTCTTCCGTTTCCGGATTTTTTTTGAGTACATGCAGCACGCCGTAGCCGTCTAATTCGGGCATGCTGATATCGCAGATAATTAGTGAAGGCTTTTGTTTAATGGCGCACTCCACGCCCTTCCTGCCATTTTCAGCGGTTAGTGTGGCATATCCTCCGAGCTGCAAAATCTCAGCAATATTCTCACGGATTTCCGTATTGTCATCAATGATGAGGATGCAACTCATAGGAGATAAGGATTAAGGAGTAAAGGTAAGAAGATAGGCGTGATTCCATATTTACGTAACGCATACAATGATGGATTTGACAATCCCTCTAGGCGCTTACATATACAAAATTGTATATGTAAAAGACTAGTTTTAAAAATTAAATAATTCAAACGGTTTTCGAATAAAATAATAACCCTATTACTTGAATGCAGGGAAACTCATGTTGAACGTAGTGCCTTCATGAAGCTGGCTCGTTAGATCAATGGTTCCGCTTAGCAGGTTAATATATCGTTGTACGATATTAAGACCGAGACCGGTGCCCTGGATATTCACCACGTTTTTACCCCTGTAAAAAGTTGAAAATAAATGGGGAAGATCTTCCGGTGGAATGCCAATGCCATGGTCCCTGACCTGCAGTTTCAACTGGCTGCCGTTGTTTACGCCCAGGACCTGGATCGATTTGCCAGCCTCAGAGAATTTAATTGCGTTACTCAGCAAATTGATCATGACATTTTTCAGCAGGCGCTTGTCCGTCTGGAACATCACTTCGCCGGTAAAATCAATGTCGATTTCCTGACCAGGCTTAAGCATTGCAGACATTTCATCCAGCGTATCCTGGAGAAATTCTTTTACGTCAAACAGCTGTTTTTCAATAAACACCCGACCCTCCTCTAATTTGCCGATATTCAGGAAGTCTTCCAGCAATTCATTGAGGTGTTTTACCGAACTTTTAATGCGGCAGGTGTGTTTGTCGCGCTTGTCCTGGTCTTCGGCGCCCAGATACCGCGAGATCAGTGAGGCCGAAGAAAGAATAGTACTCAACGGCGTTCTGAACTCATGCGATGCCATGGACACAAACCGCGATTTGATTTCGTTGAGTTCTTTTTCCTTATTCAGTGTTTCACTAAGTTCCAATTGCGACTTCTCCAGCTCCTGCAACGCTTCCTGCAAAATGAGTGTTCGTTCCAGCACCTTGTTTTCCAGTTCGATATTCATCTTTCGCATATCATGTGTAACCTTTTCGAGCATATTCTTCTGCTGCAACAGGTTATTTTCAAACTCCCGGCGGCTTGAGATATCGGTAATAAATATTAAAACGAATTTTTCTGAGAGTCTGGTATAATGACTCCTGCTTATTTCAATCGGAAACTCCTCTGCATTTTTTTTCAGGCCAAAACTATCTGCTGAATTCCGAAAACTTTTATACAGGGGAATGTTATCGTACTGTTCAAGAAGATCCGAAAAGGCATGATGCTCGCGTTCAGGCATCAAGATAAATATTGTTTTCCCCAGCAGCTCATCCGACTTATACTGAAACTGTTTTTGTGCCGCTGGATTGAGCATAACAATCTGCCCCTTTTCATCAGTAAGAATGATGCCCTCTGCGGCATGTTCGAACAAGGCCATCTGGTGCGTCCGTTCTGCGTCGACCGCACGGTTGAGTCGCTTGATATATATTACTAGCCCGGTAGTAAGTATAGCTACAAATACTGCAAGCGCCTGGTTTGGCAACGCCTGTGCCTTATTTTCCGCATTCGTAAGCAGGTAAGTAAACAAGATGATTAAAACGGTGATCGCAGCAAAAAGATAAGTGGATCCTTCCCTGGGTAGAAAGATGGTCAGCAATATTGCCAGCATCAGGCCGCTATTAAAATAGATCAGCTCCGGGTAGAATATTTTTAACAGGATGACACTTACTGTTAAGACAATACAGGACATTAAAAAGAGGAATGGCCTCGATTTATACATAGTTATTGGAGAATAATTCCATGAAACTAAAATATTTTTTTTAGAGATCAAACCAAAAGTTAACGGAATAAGAGTTATCTGGCAGAAGCTGTGACCCGGCAGCACAGTAATAAACAAGCTATATTTGAACAATGAAGATTGATATTATTTCCGTGGTCCCCGACCTGTTGGTGAGTCCATTTTCACATTCCATTTTAAAACGGGCGAAGGAGAAAGGGGTGCTGGAACTAACGGTCTATAACTTAAGGGATTTCACAAAGTAC
>JBBSSY010000106.1:0-8373 GCA_038241595.1 Chitinophagales bacterium
ATTATTCGATTAACCGGAAATAATTAACTTTGACCCCATCTCTACCACCTCTACAGCACAGGTACATGGCAGGGACTCTTTACAATTCATCTATAATCTGATATTTCATGGCGATCGTTGACCTGGTAATGCCGAAGTTGGGAGAAAGCATCATGGAAGCCACGGTGTTGAAATGGCTTAAACAACCGGGCGATGCGGTTCAGCAGGATGAAACCGTGCTTGAAATCGCCACGGACAAGGTCGATAGCGAAGTACCCAGTACTGCCGAGGGCTTCATTGAAAAGATCTTTTTCAGCGTGAACGATGTGGTTCCGATCGGTGCAGTAATTGCCACCATCCAGACGGCGAACGAGGAAAGCACAGAATTGCCGCAGGCATCGCAGGCAACACCAGTTACCCCGAGCCCCGCACCCGTTTCTGAAGTCGATTCAGACGGCGACTATTATGAAACAATATCGGAAGAGCCTCCGACATCAAAGTCCGTTAACCGGTTCTATTCCCCCCTGGTGATGACGATCGCCAGCCGCGAAGGCGTTAGCATGAACGAGCTTGAAAACATGCCCGGTACCGGAAATGAAGGACGCGTGACGAAAAAAGACATCCTTAAGTTCGTAGAAGATAAAAAAAGCCGCAAGCCTGCTGGGCCGGTATACAATCTACAGCCAAGGCAACAGCAAGTGAAGGAAGAGTCCAAAGACGTACAAATAGCCACTGACCAGTTACCAGCAGTATATGGTGGCAACGTGGAAATCATCGAGATGGACCGCATGCGCCGCATGATCGCCGACCACATGGTTCGTAGCGTTCAGACTAGTCCGCATGTAACCAGTTTCTCCGAAGCCGACGTAACCAACCTGGTGATGTGGCGTGAGAAAGTAAAAAAAGATTTTGAAAAGAGAGAAGGGGTGAAATTAACTTTTACGCCACTTTTTGTAGAAGCCGTAGTTCGTTGTATCAAGAAATACCCGATGATCAACAGTTCGTTAGACGGTACCCGGATTATCATAAAAAAAGACATTAATATCGGTATGGCTACCGCACTCCCCGGGGGGAATTTAATCGTGCCGGTCATTAGGAATGCTGATCAGCTTAACCTGATCGGACTAACTAAACAGGTGAACAAGCTGGCGGAAAATGCGCGTAATAACAAACTACGTCCCGAAGAGATCCAGGACGGCACTTTTACCCTGACCAATGTCGGCACCTTTGGCAGCCTGATGGGCACGCCTATTATCAACCAGCCCCAAGCCGCAATCCTTGCAGTGGGCATCATTAAAAAACGGGCCGTCGTCGTAGAAACGCCGATGGGTGATTCGATTGCTATCCGGCACATGATGTACCTCTCCATGTCGTACGATCACCGCATCATCGATGGCAGCCTGGGGGCCACTTTCCTCACGGCGGTAGCCAACGAATTAGAGAATTTTGATCCGGGAAGAGAAGTATAATTACAAGAAAAAAAATATTAAGCTCAACGCTTAATGTTTAATGCTTAGTTAGCAAATATGGCAGCTGTTTCCATTGAACATTAATGTCGTTTAGTTAAGAAATAATCAATGTTCAATAATCTATAAACAATGCTCAATAAGGAAAATCCAGCATGACGGCCTATTCTTTATTGTATATTGAGCGTTGTGTATTGATTATTGAATGTTTTTTTATGACTTCTGAATAAAACAACATTGTTTGAGCATCGAATATTGTATATTATTTTATCTCAGTTTAATGTTACTTCCTCGCCCTGCTCTCAACCCTCGCCTCTTTCAACCTGTATAATACTTCCTCCAGCCGGCCCTGCGGTATTCCCACGGTCAATTCGCAAAACAGCTGCATCTCCTGTGAAATCACACTGCAATTGTGCTGTTTAACGATCGTCATTACTTCATTCATACGGGTATAGTCAAACTCGAGCACATAATTTTTCTCCACCGCCTTTTTAATAACTGGCGTCAGCTGCAAAGCAAGCGCGGCGGCAGATTTATAGGCATTAATGAGCCCGGGTACGCCCAACAAGGTTCCCCCAAAATAACGCACGACAAACACGAGCGTATTGGTCAAATCGCGGCTGTCAATTTGTGACAGGATTGGTTTACCGGCGGAACCGGCCGGCTCGCCGGCATCGCTTGAACGAAAATCATTGCCCTCCAGCCCAATCCGATAGGCGAAACAATGATGCGTCGCTTTGGGATGCTCTTTTTTCATATCGTTTAACCTGGCCTTAAACTCGGTGGAAGCACTGATTGGAAAGACATACGCGATAAAGCGGCTTCCCCGATCTTTGAATTCAGCCGTAGCCGGTTTTTCGATGGTTTGATAATGTGTCTGCATAATTGCGCTCGGCTTACAGCATTCGCTGTAGGCGTACGATCATTTTATCTTTCTTAATTTACTGCGTACAAGTATTTTCGAAATAGTCAACCCGGTCTGGTCCTATCCGTTCGGAAAAAGCAAGCGACGCCTGCGCCAGGCAAGGCGCATCCAGTCCCTTCCAAAGCATCAGCGACTCATTGGTAATGACCCTGGTTTCATCCCAGAAACATTGGTCGATAAACTGTTGCAAGGTGTTTCGACCACCTTCTACCATCACCGACTGGATCTGCAACGCGTACAGCGCCTCGCAAATTTGAGCGGGGAGCGACTTGTGCCGCGCTATCTTGTAGAACAGCACCCCGTCCTGTTGTTCCTGCCTGACCGTATTAAATACCATCGTTTGCATAGCCTCGTTAAAAACCTGCAGCGACGGGGGCAGGCGTAAGTCGGGATCAACTACCAGCCGCACCGGGCTTTTTCCTGGCCATAAACGGGTAGTCAGGCTGGGGTCATCAAGCAGTGCCGTATTCGCGCCAATAAGTATCGAAGCCGCTTCGCTGCGCCATTTGTGCACAAGCCGGTTGCTCGTTGCATGGCTGATCAGCGTACGGGCATCGCCGGTAGCGGCAATCATCCGGTCATTGCTCTGTGCCCATTTTAACAGGATCCATGGTCGTTTTTCTTTGTGAAAAGTGAAGAACCGCTTATTGAGGTCCACACACGCTTCTTCCAGGATGCCCGTGATGACGCCTACACCTGCCCGTTCTAATTTTTCGATGCCTTTGCCGTCGACCAACGGAAATGGATCACGACAACCGACCACCACCAGCGGGATTTTTTTAGATATAATCAGGTCGGCACAGGGCGGCGTTTTGCCAAAATGGGCACATGGTTCGAGCGATACATAAATGGTACTTTGCCGGAACGATTCATCGACCTCCGCTTCAGAAAGACCCCGTTTGCGGAGGTTTAACGTGGCCTGGCTGATACAGTTCACTTCGGCATGCGCCTGCCCGTATTTTTCATGGTATCCTTCACCAATGATAAGCCCATCCCGCACAAGCACAGAACCCACCATCGGGTTTGGCGCCACCTGCCCGGCACCCAGCCGGGCCAACTCGATGCATCGCTGCATAAATTGATGATGTTGTTGGTCTGTCATGTAGTATGTTATCCTCGTTCACAACTTCCTGTGGCCTAAGGGCGGCAAATTTAGCGTTTTTATTCCTGTATGTTTGCAGGATGACTGTGCAGCAGGCCAACCACCATCTGGTGTTTCAATTATACCACCTCTACGACGAACGGGAAGCACGGAATATTGCCGACCTGGTGATGGAACGGGTGACCGAATGGCAAAAGATTGACAGGCTCATAAATAAACACGTCATGCTCTCCCCGTCGAAAGAGCAACTGCTGGCTGCCCTCACCCAACAACTGGCGGCCGGAAAGCCGGTTCAGTACGTACTGCAGGAGGCCTGGTTTTACGGGCTGTCATTCTACGTGGATGAACGGGTGCTGATCCCCAGGCCTGAGACCGAGGAGCTGGTGAAATGGGCGATCGATGAAACCCGGTTGTTGCTTCAATCCATGCCAGCCGGCCTGCAGCTGACGCTCCTCGATGTAGGCACCGGAAGCGGCTGTATTCCCATACCCATAAAGAAAACGTTGCCCGACATAGACATCGTCGCCTGCGATATAAGCGGCGACGCCCTGGCGGTTGCTGCTGGCAATGCAAATCGGCATCATGCCCCCGTCCACTTCGTCGAGACAGATTTTTTAAATACAGACAGCTGGAGTTGCCTGCCGACCGCTGATATAATTATTAGTAATCCGCCCTACATTCCCGCGCGGGAACAAACTTCGATGGCATCACATGTCACCGCCCATGAGCCACACCAGGCACTGTTTGTAAGCAACGAGCGCCCACTGCAATTTTATGAGGCATTGGTTTCTTTTGCGCGGACACAGGAAAAAAAGGCAAACGTTCTCGCCGAAATACATGAGTCGTTTGGCAATGATGTAGCCGAGCTGTTCCGCAGCCATGATTTTTATGACATCACGCTACGCGAAGACTTGCAGGGTAAACACCGGATGGTGAAAGCAACCTTCGAAAAAGACCGCAACTGATTTGCCGAATGCTTACTAGCATTCATTCTTTTCAGTACATTAGCCTTTGTTGCGCCGACAAATTTTAACTCATTTAACAACCTGTAGCCTGGAGATGGTATGCCCCGGAACGCGATGAAAAAAGACAATCCCTTATACAAGCTGCTCTGGATAATGGCGCTGCTGGTCCTCGTTTGTTCTTTCCTGCTGATCAGGCAAACATTCGACATTCGCATTTTCGATACCTTTTACGTGATTCACCTTAAAAATTTATACTGGTGGCTGGCTCTTGCACTTATTGTTCTGAGGTTATTTTATTATTTCGAACCGCTGCCGCTGTTTTCGGAGAGATTAAAGACTATTAATATGGTGCTTACGCTGCTGGCCAGTACAGGCATCCTGGCATTTCACATATACAGTGGACAACTGATTTGGGGAGAGATAAAAATAAACGTTTATGATGTGCCACTTTTTTACCGGCACAACCTGGTATTGACCGGTTTGCTGTTTTTCCTGGCCATCGCGCAAATCCCGCTTGGCATTAATGCAGCCTGGGGAATTTACCTAAAAAATTTCAGGAAAGCGTCGGTGTAGTACCGGCCATTATTTTACCCCGCTTTTATCAACAGCGAGTACCGTACGTGCACCAAGATCGCGTGCCACGCGCATGACCGCTACAATATTTTCAACAGGCACTTTTTTATCGGCATTTATGACCACCGTGGGTTGTTCACCTTCCTTGGCAAGTATCGGTTGAAGTTTTAAACGTAATTCCTCCAGGGTAACGCGGGCAGTTCCGACATAAAACTGATTCTTACTGTCAATAGAAACCACAACGGTTTGCTTTGCCTTGGTATCGCTTTTAGATTTTGGCTGAGACAGTTTGATCACATTTGGATTGGCGAGCGTGGACACGATGAGGAAAAAGAACAACAGGATAAACAGGATATCATTTAATGCCCCCGCATGCAATTCAGGATGTGATTTCGATCTGGACCTCAGGTTCATTATAATGACGATTAATTAGAAACTTTATTTAACGGCCTCTCCCGTGGCGTATGAATTTTTTCTCAACTATAAACCATAAACTACAAACCATAAACTCACCTGGTTGGTTCCTGCAGAATATCTATGAATTCCGCACTCGCGACTTCCATTTTATTTACGGTCTTCGTGATCTGCGAGTTGAGAAAATTATACGCTACATAGGCCAGTAATCCGATGATCAGCCCCGCGGCCGATGTAATCATTTTTGTATAGATACCACCTGCGATGGCTGCAGGTGTAAACTCCCCGGTAGCATTGATATTATAGAATAATTGCAGCATTCCGAATATGGTTCCCAAAAAGCCGAACATCGGGGCAATGCCGTAGACAAGCGATAGAACAGACAGGTTGCGTTCCATTTTATATACTTCCAGTTTGCCAACGTTCTCCATGCTTTTTTCGATTGCGTCGATCGGTTTACCAATTCGTTGAAGCCCCTTATCGATAATCTTTGCCACCGAATTGTTTGTATTTCTTGCCAGCGAACGGGCAGCGGTTACATTGTTCGTGGTAACATGATCACGTATTATATTCATGAAATTGGGATCCACCTGGCTGGCACTTCTGATCGCGATGAGCCTTTCGAAAAAAAAGAAAATAGCGAGCACAAGCAACAGGGCCAGTGGAATCATCAGCACACCCCCATTGATGAGGAGGTCGAAAATATTCATGTGCGCCTCGGTGCTGATCGTATTGATCGCGGCCGAAGTGCTGTCCGTTAATCGTTTGGCAGTATCCCCGATCTGGAGCAGAAAAACATTCATCCGGTATAATTTTTAAAGAGAAAAAACAAGCATGTTAACCCTGTACCGGGCAGCTTAACGTGAAAATAATGTGTATTATTTCATTATATCAGGCAAGTCGATCCAATTAACAATTTGTAAAGGATTCCATGAAAGGGTTGCAGATCAATGCCCTTCGTTCCGTTTCATCTGCATCATGCCCATGATCTGGTCCATAGTCTTTGTCATACCATTGCTGCTTCCATCAAGGAAGATCACATTGCCTTTTCCGTACTCAGTCGCGGCTTTGAGGTTATTACTCGCCACCACCCTACTCATACTTTCAATGATCGCCTTATCAAAATAGTATTCCTGGCATAATTATAATTTGGCTTGAAGTTACTGTTTTGAAGTGACCATTGCAATATTTGGCCTTTGAAGAAACTTTTATACAAATAATTTCGCTTAATGCTGGCTGATTACACAACCCGCTTCGATGGTTTGCGCAAGATATTGCTACGTACCGTCCGCGCATACACGTTAACTTTTTTCTTCCCAGATCATACAAAGATGCACCAGGGTTTTGACCGCCGACTCCATGTCTTTTACGCCGATCCATTCAAGCCGGGAATGAATGGCCTGCATACCCGTATAGACATTTGGGCAAGGCAATCCCATAAAACTTAACCGGCTGCCGTCTGTACCGCCTCGTATGCTTTCTTTTTTAACCGCCAGGCCCGTTCGGCAGATGGCCTCTTCGGCATAGGCGGTAACCTGTGGGTATCGGTTCAGCACCTGTTTCATATTGCGATATTGTTCAGTTATGCGAAACGCCATCGAAGCTGCGGGATGATCCAGCAATACCTGGCGGACGATGTCTTCAAGCTGCTGGCTGTTGCGGCGGAGTTCTTCGTCGTCGAAAGCCCGCACGATAAATTCCAGGGTAGCCTTCTCGGCAATTCCGTCCATGCGCACGGGGTGCACAAAACCTTCCCTGCCTTCCGTTGATTCTGGCGACAGTGTTGTTTTGGGCAAGGCAGAAAGTATCTCACCAGCAATCTTAAGGGCATTCACCAGTTTTCCTTTTGCATACCCGGGGTGTGCAATCACGCCATGGATGGTAACCACCGCGCTATCTGCGCTGAATGTCTCATCTTCCAGGCTTCCGGCTTCGCCGCCGTCAAGCGTATAACCAAACTGCGCCCCCAATTTTGTAATGTCTGCCATGGCAGTGCCACGACCGATCTCCTCATCCGGCGTGAACATTATCTTTATGGTCCCGTGAGGTATGGCAGGGTGACTTACGAGGTAATTGGCGAGGTCCATGATAACGGCCACGCCAGCTTTGTCGTCTGCGCCGAGTAAGGTTAGACCACTAGCCGTAATGAGGTCATGTGACAGGTGTTCTGCCAGGTATGGATAATCCGCCAGCCGCAATACCTGTGTCGGGTCGTCTGGCAATACGATGTCTTCCCCGTTATAATTTCGATGTAAGATGGGTTTTACATTTGTACCGCTGCAATCCGGTGCCGTATCTACATGACTGCAAAAGCAGACAACCGGCACCCGCTTGTCGCTGGTAGCCGGGATGGTCGCATACACGTACCCGTAATCATCGAGGTGTGCATCCGGTAAACCGATGTCGAGCAATTCCTGAACGAGCAACCGGGAGAGATCAAGTTGTTTACGGGTGCTGGGTTGAGAAGCCGACTGCGGATCTGATTGCGTATCCACCTGTACATAACGAATGAACCGACCGGCAACCGTAAAAAGATAATTTGTCAACATGATATGAATATAGGCCCGTTTTCTTAAATAATTGTTTGCATCAGTGGAGGGAATAAACTTTTCCAGCGCAGTTAATCTGATTATTTTTATGCGCGCATGTCTCAACGAACCAACATAAAGCCTGTCTTGCTCCGTATTCTTTTTTTTATCATCGTATTACTGGTAACCAATCTGGTATTGGGCGGCATTATAACCAAGATAACGACTTTGGTAAAAACGAATGAGGCAACATGGTCAAACACTGCCACAATAGGAATCATTATAGGGATTGCCGCATCTTTTATTGCGTCGTTGGCAACTGTCGCCTTCTTTAAACGGTATGTTGATCAACATTCACTGCTGAGCCCTGGCCTAAATTTTTCAAGGCATATAAAACAGGCGATTATCGGCTTTTGTGCAG
>JBBSSY010000107.1:0-8371 GCA_038241595.1 Chitinophagales bacterium
AGTAAAGAAGCTGGCAGACGATATTATCAAAGCACAACAAAAAGAAATAGCGGAAATGGAAACTATGCTTAGGAAATTAGATAAATAATTTGTTGCAAGTAATCAATTAAACTGCGAAATGGAGCATCAGCACAATCATTCACACGAAGACAAAAATTATAAAGGATTTCTGAAATGGATCACCGTAAGATAGATCACGATCCTTGAGTAATACCGATCACTACCAGCCAATATAATCCGGTGGCTTGATACCTTTTACCCTGAGGTATACGATGATCTGACCCAAGTGATGGGTTTGGTGGTCGTGCATCAGGATTAATATTTGCCTTCTTGTCATTGGTCCGGAAAAAAATTTTACTTTTTCATCCAGTTGGCGATCATGAATTTCCATATGCCCCTTCAACCCATGATCGTAGGCACTTCCGACAATCTCTAATATTTCGGCTTTTGACAATTTGGCCTTGGTCTCTCTCTTTTGTGCTTCGTCTAATAACAGATAGGTGGAGGAAAGCCAATTTATATTATCGGCTATATGTAGTAGTTGCTCGCGAAAGGTCATTTCTTCCGGAGACGCCTTGAAATCATACTCTTCTTCAGGCATCAATTCCGCAATTGTCAATGCATACGCCTTGCTATGAATCCATTTACGGGCCAACTGTACTTGTAAACTATCGGTTGACTGAGCGGTAGCAGTATATACGGCACACAAAATGATGACCAGTGTAAAAATTCGTTTCATGTTATGACTATACAGGTAAGTAAACGTTAATTATTAAACGCTGTTTTAAATTAGCTGCATAGCGCTTTATGCTGCTCCCGATGAGCGTTTTAATCCGGCATTAACCTTGCCAATTGTTGTATATCCGCCGTAGACAATCACAAACCATCAAGTAATTATTGGTTGTCCTTAAATAAAGGTCGATTACAATACGGTTATTTTCGACAGCTATGTCTGCTTTCTCCAATTTTCAGCGGATCTAGTGACAGTTGACGGACCAATCGCGACAAAAACTGCACCGAACTGAATTGTTTTTGTTTCACCCATTTTTGTTCATTGTGGCTTCGTTAGCTGACGTGAAACGCTCAATTAAAATAGCAGTAACCGGAAGGTCATCATGTTCCAAAAAAATGGCTGCCTTTGGGTATCATTATAACTGTACTTCTTCACGCGCGGCAGTTTAAAACCGCTTCAGGACAAGCTATTTTATTTCCGTTTTTGATAACGCCCGGAGATTTCATGTACCCGTATCCGGTAAACAATTCCTTCAATGCTGTCCAGGTCGTCGGGGGGAAACGGCCAGTCTGGTGCTGGTTCGAGTTTCTGGTTTGAAATAATTTGTAAATCTCTTCCGAGCAACTTTTGAAGGGCTAACTTTCTTTCCGTGATGTCAGTAATTTCTTCAAACTGGCCTTGCATGATAACACTTTCCCAGTTCGCCAGGTCATCAATGCTTTCCACCTGGAAGCAGACAGCCGGATGCTGTCTGACAATGTCCATTTTCAAGCCCTCTCCGGTATGGCCGTAAATGATGTTGTCCTTGAATGCGTACCCAATGGGTACCACATACGTAATTCCATTTGCATGGCATCCAAGATGGCCCACGACTTCTTTTTTCAGTACGTTTTCTATTTGTTCTTTATCTAAAGTTCCAAACATTTCTTTTATACTTTTAACAAAGATAGAGTGCCTTTCATGCGTTGAACGTGACAAAGGTCAGCAATTTTTATGACGGTCCTTATAATCTAAATTGCCCCAACGTTGTCCATGATATTTAGTTCGGGTAGTTTATTTGCGACGCGGGCAGGCTAGTCTGCGGGAAGGTCCGGTTGCAGAGTCAGTTTTTGCGAATACCCGGGTCTTAGGCTTATATTTCAGGGTGTTTTTTACTGTCTGGAATTGCTTTATTCTTTTGATTTTTTTGATGGCTTTTTCAGTATGTCTTCGATACGCTGATCGGGGATGAGGTCAGTGACTTTTATCAACCGGATGCGCTTGAAATCGGGATGCAGCGAATTAATTACATAATTTGACGAATCCGGCAGCACCGCCGAAGGCACTTTCAACAGGAGAAAATGACCGTCGTCATACCAACTGTTGCCAATCGACTGGCATAGGGAGTAATCCCGAAAATTTCGCCACCCCGTCGGAAGCGCTGCGGCAGCAATCGTTTGGCATGCAACCTCGTCAGGAATATCCAGGATCATTGTTTTAAAATCATCATTGAAGCCAACCCCTTGCCGGCGCACCATGTTCTCTAAAAATGCGAGTGCGATAGATTCTGCGCAATAAATCACTTTCCTCCCGGCTCCGTTCCAGCGACCCGCCAGGCCCGGTGCGTAGAGGCTTTTACTATATTTTTTTAAGGTGATGCGGTAAACAAACATGTGAATTAATTATACCGCGTAACCATGCGCGAGCCGGTCAATTTCGTCGGAGACCAGGTCAACGCCTCCCGGGGTAATCAACCAGTCGATCGGTTTCTCTTGGTTATCCCAGGATGCTTTTTGGAGCCAATAGTTAAATTCATCTACATTGCCAAAGACCTCTTCTCCCTTGCCATACAAGGCGATCAGTTTCAGCAGATGTTCACTCTGCAACGGCTCAAGATTTTTTTTCTGCGCCTTGTAATTGCTGACGGTTCGCGATGACAGGTTGAGTAACTGGGCCAGGAATTTCTCGGACATCTTTATAGCCGTGGCAAAATCATAAAATACAGACGACTCCAGGCCTTTCCTGGCAGAAATAACAATCGCTGGTCCGCTGTTAATTTGCAGGTTGCTGAATTTCGCCAGCAGGGAACCGGGTAATGCATTGTTTGCCGCCATCACTAGTCATTTTCTTGAATGTAGTGAAAGATTTCGACATTAAATGTGAAAACATTCATAAGTCATAGGGTAACCCGATTATCGACTGGTCTTATGATATAGAAAGTACGCCTCATAATGTATGATCGGATACAAATGGAAACGCGGTTCTTTGTTAGGGCGTTTTTTTAAAATCCAGTCCATAGGCGATCCGCGCAGTCATATAATCGTACGACCAGATCATGTTTTGCCTGCTGATGTTGTAGAAAGCGGACAGCTGGATGAATGACTTTTTTTCCAGATGATATCTGTAGCCACCACCGAATGCGTAAGACAACAGGCCGCTGGTAAACTTGTATGAGGAGGCGGATATAAATTTCGCATATCCTACATCTGCCGTCAGGTATAGGCGACCGGGCAGTATAAATTGCTGGTATCCGATGCGAAGTGGTAGCAGAGCAATGCTTTGCCCACGGACACCAGACATTTGACTGCTATCCGGATCTGATATATTATGGTGAAACCAGTCATAGGCTGCATATGCTTTGACGCCGCTGTCGTGGATCAACGGGAATAAGTATTCCAGGCTTGGGCCCAGTCCGAATTTACCATTTTTTGGAAATGCGTTAGCGCCGCCGGACAGGTTAAATCCGATACTCGCCGAACCTTGCGAAAACGCTGAGAGGAGTATGAGCGTATTTGCTACCAAGAATAAGGTGGTTTTTTTCACTGGTTCGTTTTAATGATTATGGACTTCAGCAATATCGGCAAGAAATTCGATAAGCCAGCCATTTCCTCCTCAGCACTTGCGCATGAGAAATAAGTTGCTTACTTTAAACGATGCCTGAACACGTTGCCGTAACACCAAAGACGAACCGGGGAAGGTTTGAAATTTTTCAGGCTCATTTAAGGTCTAATTCCTTCTATGCAGAGAAAAGCAATAACTGTCAAAATTATTTTCTACCATGAAACGTAAAAACTTTATACTAGCCACGCTGGCCACTATACCGGTTCCAACTTTTGCAGGAGTTACCAAGGACATTAAATTTCGCGATAACAAAGGCTTTAAAGTGGCTTCAGGGGAGGCCAGGTTTGGCGTTCATTATAAAATGAAAGGAGTTACGGTAAACACACTGGATATTAAAATATCAGGCGAGGACACCGATAATGATCTTGCTGTTTTCGAGCAGATCGGGTTAACGCCCAATGGCGGCCCACCCTTACACATTCATTTAAAACAAGATGAATGGTTTTATGTGGTGGAGGGAGAATACCTGTTCCAGGTTGGTGAAAATAAATATACCATGAAACCTGGGGACACTATATTTCTGCCCCGCAAAATAAAACATGCGTTTATTCAGCTTTCAGAAAAAGGGAAAATGGTTGTTTCATATTTGCCAGCAGGTAAAATGGAAAGCTTTTTTGCCGTTACCGATAAGTGGACAACACCTCCGACAAAAGAAGAGATCTCGAAAGTATTTGCCGATCATGACATGCAAGTTGTTGGACCGCCTTTAGCAGTGTCCTAAGAAGTAGGGTCTTGCAGGTGCCTGTTGACACTACTTTAATGTTTCAAAATTCCAGACGCAATAAAAAAGATTTATGGTTATTGTCCTGGTGATAATTGCGCTTCTTTCAGCTGTTTTAAGAAAATTATAACCAGGGGAATTGCTGCGCTGGCTTGGAGAAAGTGTTTTGTACCCGACTAATTTTTTGCCAAACGACCGGTTACAGTGGTTGCCGATTGATTCAAACAGCGCTGTGGCGTTGCCCAGCGTTTCAACGGTTTTCATCTGCCTGACGACGATGCCCATTTTCATGAGGCGCCACGCGCCGAGTGCCATGAATGTAGTAAAAGCTACCGGGATCTCTTCGGGCAGGATGCTCATGGCGAGCGTAAGCGCTTTCAGCAAACTGTCGAGCGCCTGGTGAGATCTGAAGAAATTGATGGCCCACACGATGATGAACACGACAACACCCAGCAGCACCATTTTTTTAACGAATGAATTGATCTGCCCCTCCAGCGGCGTTTTTTCTGTTGGTATGCTTTCAAGGCTCTTGCCGATCTGTCCCAACCGGGTCAGGTTACCGATCGCTGTGATGGTTACCACGGCGAGCCCGCTGGGGACCGTAGTGCCGCTGTGCACCAGATTGTCTGCTTTGGTGCTGTCTTTATAAACAGCGAGCGATTCGCCGGTTAATACTGATTACCGTCGCCGGTGTCGCCGCTGATGAAATAAATGACGGAGGCTACGAGTAGCAACACCACCATCGGTTCCTTTGCCAGGCTTTTGACCGCATCGATAAACCGGTTGTCTCTTTTAAACACCAACTTGTTGTCGCCATGTTGTTCCCTGGACTGCGCTACTTCGTCGGTTGACAGCCCGGAGATATTAAAGGAGTTGCCTGTTTTCACCGGTCAGGGCATTTCATGCAGGGCCCGGCCGATGTATCGTTTGCTGCGCATAGCCAAGACCGTTGCCTGGTTACCATGTCGCGCAATTCCTGCTTACTCATTTTCAAAGATTTTCAACCGGTTGGTGAGTGTGTCCAACTGTTGCTGCGCTTCCCCTAGGCGCTTCAACAGGTAGGTGATGGTCTCGATGCCCTCCAGGTTGATATCGAGTTCATAATGCAGTCGTACCAGCTTTTCCAACTGCGTGAGTTCGCTGACCGGCAGGAAAAGATTTTCTTCGATGGTGATTGTTTGGATCAGGCCGGACTGATCCAGGGAATAGATAAATGATAATTCAATATCATGGTGGATACAAAATTCATTGGCGGCAACGAGGTCTTCAGCATTCATAATTAAAATATTATGCAAGTTTTGACAATTCGGTAAACAAGGCTTTTTGTTGTTCGGTGAGGTTTGTGGGCAACTTCACTTCATAGGTAACGTACAGGTCGCCGGATTCATTTTCTTTTTTATACACCGGGAATCCCTTTCCGCGAAGCCTCACCTTGGTACCGGGTTGTGTTTCAGGCGCCACTTTTAATTTAATTTTTCCTTTCAGTGTATCGATGGTCACTTCACCACCGAGTAACGAGGTATACAGGTCGATGGTTGCCGTGGCGTACAGGTCGCTGCCGATTCTTTTGATGTGGGGGTGATCGGCAATGGTAAATGTGATGTACAGGTCGCCGGCTGGCCCGCCGTTGACACCAGGTTCCCCATGGCCTTTCAGCTTGATCACCTGTCCATTTTCGATACCCGCAGGCACCGTGATGCGGATACTTTTTCCATTGACCGTAAACATTTGGGGATGGCTTTCCATGGCTTCCGGTAAAGAAAGCTTTAACTCGGCGTGGTAATCCTGGCCTTTGAATTTTGCCTTCGAGCCGCGTTCTCCGCCGCCAAACATGGATTCGAAAAAACGGGAGAAGTCGGCATCTGTGTCGCCGCCATAGGCCTGTCCGCCGCCGTCGAATGCCGAAGAGCCGCGTGCGTTGCGCTGTTTGTCGATCTCATCGGCATGTTGCCAGTCTTTTCCATACTCATCATACTTCCGGCGCTTTTCAGGGTCGCTCAGCACTTCGTTCGCTTCGTTTACCTGTTGAAAATTTTTATGCGCATTTTTATCCGTCGGGTTGAGATCGGGGTGCAGCTTCCGCGCCAGTTTCCGATATGCTTTTTTAACATCGTCGGCCGAAGCGCTTTTATCAAGACCCAGGATTTTGTAATAATCAATAAATTCCATGCGGAGCTAACATTTTAATACGGTGAGAAAACGATTCGGTAACCTGGAGTTCCGGGGCCGCCAATCGTTCAGACAGATCGCGCCGCCGTCATGCCTGTTTTCTTTTTTAGCAGCAGCTTGAGCAATTCCAGGCAGACAACACAACCAAATATAGCGATTCCTATGATAGCCATCACCTGCCCGTCGAGCGCAGCTGTTTTAAAAATTTTTTGAAGGAAGGGAACATACACGAGTAGTAGTTGCAGCGAAATCGTAAGCACAATGGCGCCCCACATCATGCGGTTGGCAAACAGGCCCGACGCGAACATGGAACGGTACACCGAACGCACCGAAAGGGCATTGGCCAGTTGCACGAAACACAACGTGGTGAACACGGCGGTTCGTTGGACGTCCACCGGGTAACCCCGGCGAATGCACCACCACTGAACGAACAGGGTAGCCGTTGTCAGCAGGAAGCCGGTAACCAGGATGCGTGGCACCAGCCCACCAGCAAACAGGTTTTCTTTCGGCGGACGCGGCGGAAGTGTCATGATGTTTTTTTCAGCCGGTTCGCCCACCAGGGCGATGCCCGGCAACCCGTCTGTTACCAGGTTGATCCAAAGAATATGTATCGGCAGCAAAGGAATGCCAAAGCCGATAACAGGCGCGATGAGTATCGTCAAGAGTTCGCCCAGGTTGCAGGATAACACGTAGAGGATGAATTTACGGATGTTTTCGTAGATCCGCCTGCCTTCACGTACCGCTTTTACGATGGTGGCAAAATTGTCATCGAGCAGGATCATATCGGCGGCCTCCTTCGATACCTCGGTACCCGTGATGCCCATGGCAATGCCGATGTCTGACTGTTTCAGCGAGGGGGCATCATTGACGCCATCGCCGGTCATCGCGACAAATTCGCCGTTTGCCTGTAGCGACCTCACGATCTGTAGTTTTTGTTCCGGCGATACCCGGGCATAAACCAATAAGTGCCTGGCGGCTTCGGCGCGTTCCGCATCCGTCAGCTTTGCCAGGTCTGCCCCGGATATCACTTCCCTGGATCCGGTTGCTACCATGCCCAGCCGTTCAGCAATGGCAGTGGCCGTCAACGGTTGGTCGCCCGTAATCATCACGGTTTTGATGCCAGCTGTCTTGCATTCTTTGATGGCTTCGATCACGGCTTCCCTGGGTGGATCGATCATGGCAGCCATGCCAAGAAAATCAAGATCCGTTTCCATAATTTCATCGATCGTCTCCGGCGCCTCGTCAAAAATTTTATAGGCAAAAAATATTACACGAAGCCCATTTTCTGCCCATGCCCGGTTCTGGTCAAGCCATCCCGCGACCTCTATGTTGTATTTTTCTGATAAGATTGCAGTGATTTTTACCGGGGCGCCTTTGGTGAATAAGATAAACTTGTCCTGGTAGCGGTGAAAGGTGCTCATGCGCATTCTGACCGAGTCGAAAGGCATTTTTGCATAAAACGGAAATTGCCGGTCGGCCTCCGCCTTGGTGATGCCAGTTTCCACCGCAAAATTTACCAGTGCAGTTTCTGTTGAGTCACCCAGCAGGCTGCCATCCGTCGAAAACCTGACGTCATTGTTCAGCACCATAGCGTGGCGCAACATGTCTTCCCGCTCCGGGGCCGCCTCCGTTTTTTCAACCGTCATTACATTTTGTGTAAGTGTCCCGGTTTTATCGCTGCAGATATAGGTTATCGAGCCGAGTGTTTCTACGGCAGGTAACTTGCGCATCAGCGCCTGTTGCTTTACCATCCGGCGTGCGCCCTGTGCCAGCGCGATGGTGATCACTGCAGGGAGCGCTTCTGGTAAAGCGGCTACGGCCAGTGATAATGCGGTCAAAAACATTCGAAAGGGCGGCTCGCCCCGGTA
>JBBSSY010000108.1:0-8369 GCA_038241595.1 Chitinophagales bacterium
GTCATCTTGTTGATGATGTTTGCCTTCTCAATCTTCTTTATTTCCGTTCAACCTAACCTGTCACTCATTTCAAATCGCTTTAGTCCCTATAATGATAATGGCATCATTGATGTGAGAACATCTAACCCGATTTTAGCAGTGGATCCCAATTCAACCTGGCGGCTTATCCTGTGGAAAGAAATTGCGGTAGACCAGTTCCCGGCAAACATTTTTGGACTTGGGCTCGGCACGCCGGTATTTAAATATTTTCCTGTAGAGGACTATTCCAAAGTTGCGCAATTGCCTTATATACTCGGCGCGCACAATTCGTTTGTATATCTTTTTGGCAGATTGGGAATAATTTACATCCTCCTCACGGTAGTTGTGTACAAAGAAATTTTCAGGGAATACTT
This sequence comes from Chitinophagales bacterium, assembly GCA_038241595.1. Classification (GTDB taxonomy): domain Bacteria; phylum Bacteroidota; class Bacteroidia; order Chitinophagales; family Chitinophagaceae; genus JADCRZ01. Next base: position 393 of record JBBSSY010000108.1, read on the forward strand.
TTATTATAAACCGTACTATTACAAAAGCAAAACGATCCTTATTTTTTGGAGTTTTATTGCGATCAGCGTAACGGCGGTGTTTAACCCGGTGCTTGAATCACCTATTTTTTCTGGCATATACTGGTTGATACTTGGCCTGCTGGGACGAGCGATCGCGGAACGCAAGAAGATCACGCGCACCGCGCCCGGAGCGCCGCCACTACCGGCCATCAATGAACGCTGACCGATTTCAGGCGTTGCGTTTTAGCATACTGTTTCCATTTATTGACGACATCCTGGTCGGGCAATTCGTACAGGTAAACCATCTTCGTGGTCAGGTTGAATTGCCACACCACCGCATTTAAAGCAGTGCCTGCTTCATTGTCCTGCAGGCCAAATAACACGAAGTTATTATTATCGATCCAGGCTGCATCTTCTACAGAATTACCGGGGCCGAGAAACACCAGCCTTGTGCGTTCCTTTTTTGCGGGATCCACCAGGCTTACTTCTGTATCGGGCCCCTGGTCATCCCCAACCAACCGGCCATTTTTATCTTTATGGATGTCTACGTTGTAACTATCCAGGTCGATAAATTTTGAACTGTCCGGTGAAAATTTAATAAAAGGCCCGTAATTGTTATAAAATTTCTGCTCCGGTTCAAACGTTGATTTTGTCATGAAATCTTCCTTCCAAAATCGCGTTACACTAAACCGGCTCCAGTCTAAATTCGGAAGCGCAGACATGGCGTATTTAGAGAACCCAGTGCCATTTATAAATGCAATGGTATTGTCGTTCAACTTATTTTCATTCGTTGTGCTTGCCACGGAATCTTCTTCGGGAATTGCGGCATTTTCGCTTCCTTTCTGGTCATTGTTGCTGCACGAAACGAGCAGCCATGTAGCGAATATTATACTTGTAATAAATCTCATACCTATGGACCGGTCTGGTTAAATAATACTATTGAGCATTGCTCAGCGTGAATTTCTCTCTTATGAAATCAGGCCGTCGATCAATTTGGACAGTTTGCGGTCCTTGTCGGTTACCGTGTTACCTGCATCATGGGTGGAGAGCCAAATCTCAACCTCGTTATATACGTTTGTCCACAATGGGTGGTGATCCATTTTTTCGGCTGCCAGCGCGATCCTGGTCATAAAGGCAAATGCTTCCGAAAAATTTTTAAAAGTAAATTTCCGGTATAACTTATTGTCTGCTTCTTTCCACATAAAATTTAATTTGATTTTTGTATAATGAGAGACCGCTGATCAGAAGATCAGGTGGCCCTTATTCTTTATTTTTTCATTGGTCAGTTCTGTCACCATCTGTACGTCATTGATCGTTCGGATTGAGCTGATCATGGTCTGAATGCTGCTATTGTCAACGATGTCTCCTTTCATCAGCCACATATAATCCAGGTGTTTAAACTCGGGCAGCAGGTATTCACCATCGTGCTGATTATTGTACAGGTAATGCACCAGCGAGTTATTCGGTTCTGCGTATTGATACACCGGGAAAAAATATTGCCGTTGTTTTTTGGTCAGTTGTATCTCGATCTCGTTGTTCATCCGGAAGTTTAACCGGAACAGCTGGTTGAGCAGCCAACACAACTGGTAATCTTTTATGGTAGCGACGATACCGATGAGGCGTGTGCCGTCAAAGAAATCTTCCGCCATTTCGTCCATATCAAGTTTTAATTTCATGGGTAACCTGATTGTTTATATAATGAACCGCATCAAAACGTGATATCTGCTTCCAGCATTTTATCGTTCCTTTTTACCGATACTTTTGTTTGATCACCTTGTTTAAATTTTCCGAGTGCCTGCATATAATCTTCTAACGTGGAAACCTTGAAATCACCCATTTGCAGGATTACATCGCCTGTTTGCAGCTGTGCTTTTTCCGCCGGTCTGCCACTGCTGACGCCATCGATACGCACGCCTTCTCCCTGGAACGCATAGTCGGGCATGATGCCCATTGTTACCGAAAATCGGGCGGTTGTGCCCATCACGTTGTCTCTTGTTTTTGTAAACGCGAGTTTTCCTTTTGTATTTGCTGCTTCAATAATTTTATAAATATATTGTACAATCAGGTATTCGCCGTTCACGTTAATCTTGTCGATGTCGTCAGAAGGTTTGTGATAGTCCGGGTGTACACCGGTAAAAAAGAAGAGTACCGGGATGTCTTTGCGATAAAACGAGGTGTGATCGCTGGGACCGGACCCGCTGCTGTCATACCGGCTGGTAAGAAATTTATTTGTACCCAGTTTATCAAGTAAAGTGCCCCATGTGGGCGAAGTGCCGTAGCCCCCAACGGTTACCACGCGTGTTTGCTGGTTTAAGCGCCCGACCATGTCCAAGTTTATCATGTAGTTGACACTGGCCAGGTCAACGGTAGGATGCTCCACGAAATATTTGGAACCCAAAAGACCCAGCTCTTCGCCGGAGAAGGCAATAAATAAATAATTGTTCCCCCGTGGCCACGACGTTTTTAACAGCCTGGACAATTCGATCAGTGCGGCAATGCCACTGGCATTGTCATCTGCGCCATTGTACACTACATTGCCTGCTGTTTGACCCAGTGCATTTCCATCTTCTCCATAACCCAGGTGATCGAGGTGGGCACCGAGAACGACGGTGGTGGGCGCACCATTGTTAATATAGCCGATCACATTGTGTGCTGTGCGCACATTTTCGGTGAAACCGATATTTAATTTGATCGATACAGAAGCGTTTTCATCTTTAAAATATTTCGCTGCGACAGACTTGTCAAGCATAACCACCGGTATTGGCGCAGGATCTGCAAACGACTTGCCATCATATTGCTCATCCGCCGCGGCCGGATCGCTGTTAAACAAAAACAGGGCGGTGGCTCCCTTTTTGGCGGCATTTTTGGCTTCTGCTGCAAGGAAAGCCGCCATGGTGAAATGCGGGTTGCTTTTTGCAGTAAGCAGGTCCTCATTTATATCCAGCAGCCAGGGCGAACCAGACTCTTTCAAGGAGATAAAGGGAGCGCCTTCTACATTTATTTCGGGTGAGAAAGGTTCGGGGAAGTAATCCTTCTGCGATATTTCTTCGTTGTTGATAAACAGCGATGTTTTTTCCTCGTAATTTTTGCCTTCATTGATTTTAAACGACTGGTAATATTTACCGCTGTCACCCATCGGCTCAAGCCCGATCTTTTCAAATTGCTTGCGGATGTATGCTATGGCGAGGGCTTCGCCAGGGGTGCCCGCACGGCGTCCTTCCAGCTTGTCGCTGGCAAGAAATTCGATGTGCGTATGCAGGTTTTTTATAATTACCTTGTCAGATTTTTTAAATTTCTGAGCAACCAGGCCAAGGGGAAGCAGCCAAATCAGGAAAAGGCTTTTAAGGTTCATCATAAATCGTTGCATGTCAGAGAATCAGGTTCAGAATGTTTCAAAGTTATACACCGCAACTGTAATTCAATGGAATAAATTATTTCATTTTCATTGACTTCGTCAAAATGCGTGTTCAAGGCGGTCAGTGGATCGATGTGAATTGTGTATTATTAATCTTTAATAACCTCCCAACCTGTTATTTTTCCTTTACTTTTGTAGATTGCCCTTTGCATAGTGGCAGTTGTCAACTCCTGGGATAACCGTTAAATTTACCGGCAAGGGCTTTAGCAAACTCAAAAATTCATGGCTTTACCGCATCTTATTAAATATGTTTATACGAGTGGGACCGAAGAAGTGATTCGCAGGGGTAAGAAAATTCACGCGATGGGGTATGTGGAACTGGTTGAATACGACGAACTGCATGGTTCGGTGACTTTTCGGGTAAAGGATGACAGTTATTCGACCTATTATAAAGTTTATATTCAAAAATTTAATGATCCCAAAACGCTTTCACTGCGTTGCGGTTGTCCTTATAATTTAAGCGACATATGCCGACACGAGGCCGCTTCGCTGATCCAATTGCAAGAGCTGCTGGACAAGAACCTGCTGAAAGCGGAAGAAGTCATTTACGACCAGCGCCATACGGTGGTGAAGATGAAGTTTATCGATCTCAAAACGATCAAACTGTTGTGTTCGCCCCAGTCTTATATCGATGCCGAACTTTACCTGCGTACGCACAAGGCACGCATCGAGTCTGCGAAAGATGAAGTAGTAAAAGCGGACGTCGACCTCGATGGTAAAACATACCAGGTGGTACTCCGCAAAAATGAGGAAAGAAATTTCGATACAAGCAGCGATTATGAGGATTCACACCACCCGCTTTCACTCCCTAAAGTGATTGTTATCCTGCAGTTGCTGAACTCCTATGGACCACACTACTTTGATTCCATCCGTAACTGGGATAAAGAAAAAAATAAATTGCTTGAAGCCTATGGCTATTCCATCAGCGACAACCTGAAAGGAAAATTTGAATTTACCTATAAAGAAGGCAAGCCATTCCTGCGGGTGCTGGATACCTCGATTAAAAGAATCAATCCGCTGACCATCAATCGTCCCAAACCTGTAGAAGTGGCGATGCCGGTGGCCGAGTTCACGCAGGAACCGATCGTAATGACTGCCTCGCAGCGGTTAGGCGTCGTCTTTAATTTTAATTACCCCACGTATCCCGGCTTCCTGGTTGAAGCGGTTCAGGGTGAAAGCGATGACGAACAGAAAAATTTTGTCGGCAAGGTGGAGAAAATTGACCTGTCGAAATTTGTAAACATTGACATCCTGCAGGATGAGGACAAGTTGCTGATACCGGCACTGCGCCGTATGCAGGAAACAGAGGTCACCAAATACCTGAACCGCAACTCACCGTTCAGCGGCATCTGGGAAAACATCATCAGTCATGAAAACGAAGAACTGCCCGAAGAAACAAAGGGCCTCATGATCGAATACCTCCATCCCAAATTAAAAAAACTCTTTCACGATATTTCCGGTAACCCGTTCATTTTTTATTTGAACGGACACACCCCGTTTAAAACCATCAACCTCCGCACGGTTGGCATTGTACCGGAGCCACTGAGGCCGCATTTTAAAGTGTCGGTAAAAGGCGATCAGTATACGATCAGCTGCTGGGTAAAGATCAACGGGCATGAATCGCCGATCAGCGACAACCAGTTAAAAAGCAGCTTACTTTATTTTTACGAAGAAAACCTTTACATCTGGCGAGATGCGGAAGATGTGAGCAACCTCGAGCCTTTCTTGAAAAAGGGGGACATGGTTATTGACCAGGAAAATTGGTCAGCCCAGCTACGCACGTTTATTCTGCCGCTGGCAAAAAAATATTCGGTTGAATTCGATAAGTCGCTCATTACAGAAATAAAAGACGGCCAGCCAGAGAAGAAACTGCTCTTGCAGGAAAAGGGCGATTACCTGGTTTTCCAGCCAATTTTTACTTATAAAGGATTTGAAACAAAATCCGGTGATAAAGACGAGATCATCATACCGGATGGCGAAAAAGTGCTGATTGTTCACCGGAACAAGGAAACCGAAGCGGAATTCCTCTCCAAGCTGGAAGCCCTCCATTCAAATTTTATCAAACCCGAAGGATCGAATAACCTGGTGCTGAAGGGCAGTGAGGTGTTGAAAAACAACTGGTTCTTCCTGTTCGTAGATGCGATGAAGGAGATGAAGGTACCTGTGCTGGGATTTGAAGCGTTGAAAAATTTCAGATTTAATACCGCCAAACCCCACACGCAGATCCACATCAGTAGCAATACCGACTGGTTCGATGCCAAAGTGGACATCCTGTTTGGCGACCAGCATGTGACGGTGGCGGAAGTAAAACGGGCGTTGGGCAACAAACAGCAGTTTGTACAGCTCAATGACGGCACGCTTGGTATCCTGCCGGAAGAGTGGATCAAGAAATATTCCCTGTTGTTCAGGGTGGGTGAAGGAAAGGCGAATGAACTGAAACTGTCCAAATACCACATGAGTGTGATCGACGAGTTGTACGACAACCGCGACGAGGAAGAGTTATTTATAAAACTGGAAGAGAAATACGACCGCTTGCGGGGCTTCAAAAGCATACAGGACATTGAAACTCCCAAACACCTGCAGCCAATCCTGCGCCCTTACCAGGCATTTGGTTTCCAATGGTTGAACTACCTGAGCGAAGTAAACTGGGGTGGCATCCTGGCGGATGATATGGGTTTGGGTAAAACCGTGCAGGCATTGTCGTTCCTGCAATATTACCGCGACCATCATGGCAAACTAAATGCGCTGGTGGTTTGTCCGACCACGCTGATGTTTAACTGGGAGAACGAAATCAAGAAATTTACGCCCGCGCTTACCTGGCATATCCACCATGGTGGCGATCGAACCCGCAACAAGGAGTTTATCCAGCAACATAATGTAATCATTACCACGTACGGCACCCTGCGCAGTGATATCAAACTTCTCGTCGAAAACGAATTTGATTATGTGATCCTGGATGAATCGCAGGCCATCAAAAATCCGGCAAGCAAGGTAACCCGCGCGGCGGGCCTGATACGTGCCAAACATCGGTTATGCATGAGCGGTACCCCGCTTCAGAACAATACCTTCGATATTTTCGCCCAAATGAATTTCCTTAATCCAGGTATGTTGGGCAGCCTGGAATTCTTCAGGCAGGAATTTGCGATCCCGATCGATAAATTCGGTGAGCCCGATCGAAAGGATCACCTGAGAAAGTTGCTGTTCCCGTTTATTCTTCGCCGCACCAAGGAACAGGTGGCCAAGGATCTGCCGGATAAAACGGAAACCATTCTCTTTTGTGAAATGGAGGATGAGCAGCGTAAGATCTATGAAGCATACCGCAACGACTACCGCGATAAAATTTTGGGTGTCATTGATTCGCAGGGTATTCAGCGCTCTCAACTGACCATTTTACAGGGCTTGATGAAACTGCGCCAGATCTGTGATTCACCCTCGATCCTGAACGAACCGGATCCATATCCGAATCATTCCATTAAACTGGAAGAACTGAGTCGCGAGATCACCGAAAATATCAGCAACCACAAGGCATTGGTATTTTCGCAGTTCCTCGGGATGCTTGCGCTCATTAAAGAAAGATTGAAAAGCCTGGATGTGAAGTTTGAATACTTCGATGGAAGCACGTCTGCCATCGATCGGGAAAAAGCCATTCAAAATTTCCAGAACCAGGAAGAATGCCGCGTGTTCCTCATCTCGCTGAAAGCGGGTGGGGTGGGTCTTAACCTGACCGCTGCGGACTATGTGTACATCGTGGATCCGTGGTGGAACCCGGCGGTGGAGCAACAAGCCATTGACCGGACGCACCGCATCGGCCAGACAAAAAACATTTTTGCCTACCGCATGATCTGTAAAGATACCATCGAAGATAAAATCCTGTTGCTACAGGATCGGAAACGCTCCCTGGCGCGCGACCTGATCGCAGATGATGATGGCTTCGTGAAGAATCTTACGAAGGAAGATGTGGAGTACCTGTTTAGCTAGCAGTCAGCAGTCAACAGTCAGCTGTCAGCTGTCAGCTATCAGTAGTCAGCTATCAGCTATCAGTAGTCAGAAGTCAGAAGAATTCAATACCGGCAGGAAATATTCAACGCTCAATATTCCATTTTCCACCCTCCCTCCCGCACAGGTTTTTCTGCTTCTCAGCATCTAAGGGGTATCTCACATCTATTCCCTGAACGCATGAAAAATTTCCTGATGCTGATTGCCCTGCTTGGGGGTTTTGGTTCGGCCGGTGCCCAAAGCAAGATAAATGGTGCTGTCAGTGGAAGACTTTCTGACACTACCTACAAAGAATCGCTTGCCGGAGCCACCATTTCGCTGATGAACCCGGTTGATTCAGCCGTTGTTTCCTCCGTTTTAGCGAATGCCAAAGGTGAATTTGCCATCAAAGATCTGGACACCGGACGATATTCCCTGGTGATCTCCTTTCAGGGTTTCAGAAATCTTTCCCGTACAATTATCATTACGAAAGAGATGCCGGTGATCGATCTGTCGGTTATTTATATGGATAAATCAGCCACGATGCTCGATGAAGTGGTCGTGGAAGCCGCGCCGATCCGGGTGAA
>JBBSSY010000109.1:0-8363 GCA_038241595.1 Chitinophagales bacterium
AGTTGCCCTACCGTTGTCCCGCCATGAATGTCTAAGCGGCAACTGCCGGCGACATGGCTGATGCTTTTAACGTAGGTGGCCGGGTTGATTTTTTCTTGCGAAAGGGCCGGAGAAACGCCGGCGGTGCGCCGGTAGAAATTGATCCACAAATTAGGGAACTGGACATTAAAAACATCCTGTACCTGTTGCAAGGTATCTGTATCGTGTATGATTAATTGCATGCATCAGCCGGGTTTTGGAAGTCCATGATGTTGATAGGATGTTTTTCTTCCCGCCACGGAAACCTGTCTTCCTGTCGCAGCCTCATCAGGGCGATTACCATGTGTTGTTCGTCCAAATAGTTGAATTGGTTTTTTCCGAACTCTCGCGAGGAAGAAAAGGCCGTATAACCGATACCCGTCAATGCATGCACGAATTGGTTTTCCATATTGCCGCTGAGCGTGGTATCGTCATCCCGCACGAGTGCTACCCCCAGGATACGGTTGTTCTTGCTTCCATCGGAAGCGGGCGCTTTCCAGGAAGAGGTAATCCTTGAAGAGACACAGCCAGCCGGTACTATACAAAGTAGCATTATGGCGAACAAAATCTTTTGCATAGTCAACAGTTTACGATGCAGTATGATTTACTGCCTGGAGGGTATGGCAAATGTACCCGGTGTTACCAAGTAGAAATATGACGGTCGTCACGGGAAAGTGTGACTGAGGATTCGAAATGATCGAAAGGAAGGCCGATGGCGACTACGAATCACACCGCAACGCCGTGGTCCTCCGCGTTCAGGGCAAATGCACCGCCTTCATCGGTCTCCCGGCCTTAAGCGACCACGTAAGAAGTTGCCGCGACTCTGTTAATTTATAGCGATATCGCTTCCAGGTGATTTTTTACCCGGTTTCTTTTTTACATTCGATAACATCATCAGAAACATCAAACCAGCATCGATATGAAACGCAGAGACGTTATTAAAAATCTTGGCCTGCTGCCACTTGGCGGCGGCCTGCTAGGGAGCGTACTACCCGTAGAAACCACCTCAGCGGCCCCTGCCGCCGCAAAACGCGACTTGTTTAAAGAACTGGGCGTGCGCACCTTTATCAACGCCCGTGGCACGATTACGTTTATGACCGGTTCGCTCATGCACGACTACGTGCTGGATGCGATCAACAACAGTTCAAAAGAATATTGCATGCTGGACGAACTGCAGGACAAGGTAGGGGAGAAAATCGCGAGGATGTCCCATGCCGAAGCGGCAACGGTTACCTCCGGAGCTTTTTCCGCGCTGACACTGGGTATGGCGGGCATCCTGACCGGTATGGATGTGAAGAAAGTGGAGCAGCTGCCACACCTGGAAGAGGGCGGTATGAAGTCGGAAGTAATCATCCAGAAAAACCACCAGATCCATTACAACCATGCGCTGGTAAATTGCGGCGTAAAGCTCGTGTATGTAGAAACGGCGGATGACGTAGACAAGGCGGTCAATGAAAAAACGGCTTCGATGCACTTCCTGGGTAGCGCGGTATTCGATGGCAAGATTCAACACGAAGAATGGCTGGCACTGGCGAAAAAACACAACCTGCCGGCCACCATCGACATGGCCGCCAATGTGCCGCCAGTGGAAAACCTCTGGAAGTTCAACGACATGGGGTACAGTTTCGTCGCCATGTCTGGCGGCAAGGCCGTACGTGGCCCGCAAAGCAGCGGCATCCTGATGGGTAAGAAAGACATCATCGCTGCTGCCCGTCTCAGTGCACCGCCGAGGGGCAATACCATCGGACGCGGTATGAAGGTGAACAAAGAAGAAATCCTGGGCCTCTACGTCGCCCTCGAAAAATACATCAACCAGGATCATGACAAAGAGTGGAAAGAATGGGAAGCACGTGTAGCAGTTATCGAAAACGCGGTCAAATCGCTGCAGGGTGTCACCACCAGGGTCAGTGTGCCACCTGTAGCCGATCATACGCCCACGCTGCATATATCCTGGGATACCACGCAGGTAAAAATATCGGGTACGCAACTGCTTGACGCCCTTCGTAAGGGCACACCTTCCATTGAAGCATACGGCGGTGGCAAGAATTCCATAACAGTGTCCCCATGGATGATGATCGCGGGCCAGGAAAAGATAGTGGCCAGACGCATCAAAGAAGAAATTACAAAAGCATCGGCGTAAAAACAATTCATGCTTATCTTTTGCAGAAGATCCGGTAATCATTGTTATCGGATCTTTTAACAGGTACGATTAGCCGAAGTATGCAGCGGTACTATTATTTCTTAAAGATAAAAAATACCGCGGCCACGATCAGGCAGAAGCCAACGATGTGGTTCCATTCGAAGCGTTGTTTAAAAACGATCATTGAAAAGATCATAAAAACAATAAGCGTAATGGCTTCCTGGATGGTTTTTAGCTGCACCAGGGTGAACGGCCCGCCATCTTCCTTATAACCGATGCGGTTGGCCGGTACCTGGAACAAGTACTCAAAAAATGCGAGCCCCCAACTGATTCCAATAATGGCAAACAAACCCAGGTTTTTACCCCAGGAAAAATCTTTAAACTTAAGGTGGCCATACCAGGCCAGTGTCATGAAGGTATTCGAGATAACCAGGAATACGATGGTGGTGATGCCTTTCATGGCGGCAATGTATTAATTATATGGTTTCTAATTTCACTTCCACTTGCTGAATTGCCCGCTGTAACAGGCTAGTTTTAAATAAAGTATCGTTGCTTTTTTTCGATCAAAACGTGTTCCGGGCAAATTGTAGTCTGTCAATACATTGCGCAGGCAACAGGTGTAGCGTTTTGTCCAGGCGGCCACAGTTAAAGCACGCATGGCGATCTCCGGTGTGGACATAAAAAAACCGCCATTGAATCTCTGCAGATTTAATTGGCGGCTGTCAAGTTAAAATAAGGTCCCTCAGGCGGGCGGATTAATTAATTGTTAACGTCTATTATTAAACAGGGTGTAAAACACACTCAACTGGATCACGCTGTTTTTAAAATTCGGATCTGTTGTGCCTGCATTAAAGTCGCCGACCTTGCTTAAACCTGCCATGTACCTGGCACCGATGCCAAATCCGGACTGACCATGGTATCCTAAACCTGCACCAATGGAAAGGTCAAGATTTTTTGCAAAATTCCCGATGGTCTGGTTGGGCACATTCGCGTCCTCGCTGGCCTTAAAACCAACCTGGGGTCCTGCTTCGATATATAGACCGCCATTGAAAATAAACTTCGCCATGACGGGTACGTTTATATAGGAAACCTTGAGATTTGTCTTGTTCCCTGCATTATCGTATGTAGCACCCTGGGAAGAAAATAATACTTCAGGTCCAATCGCGAAATTTTTGCTCACCATGATATTAAATATCCCGCCGAGGTGAAATCCGACCAGCGCATCGGACTTTAAATTTCCACCGGTATAATTGCTGACGTTAACACCGCCTTTAATACCAAATTGAACGCCCTGGGAAAAACCTGCTGTGCTTACAAGCAGTAGCAGCGCAAAAAGAATTTTTTTCATAACAATAAATTTTAGTTTAACTCAATATGTAGGATTCTACCTGTTTGGTAATCTTAATTTCCGCTAAAGGCCCAAATCTTACTTTCCAGAATTATTACAGGTGTTTCAAAAACTGTACCCATGCCTGCGAAAGCGCCTGTCTATACAATGGTCATTGTGATTCACACGCCGGCTACCAGCAGGCAGGCACTTACGATCTGCGCCCACTATGAGGCAAAAATCCCCCGTCTCGGCCTCGGTGAAAATTTTCTTGCCGTGGGTTGGTGATCAGAAGGCGGAACTCACGGTCATCTTTAGTGTTTTAGAAACGGTTCTGAAACATTGTCTGTTACAATTAACAAAATCCGTCATAAATCACGACCAGGATAATAAAACGCACGAAAAAGGATGTAAGGGAATATTGTGCATTGAGATCGATTTATCAGCTGCGGGAGGTGATTCGCCCTGCAAAAAAAAAGCCATGTAATAATTAAATTACATGGCTTTCGCAGATGGCAAAATATGTTTATGGTTTGATAAACAGCGCTACAATCTTCAACACGTCATCTTTTGACAACGGTTCGTCAAAGGCTTCTGTGGCAGCATTGGCTGATATCGCCATGCCATTAATATTTACGATATTGATCGTGGCCTGGAGGGTCAGGTCTTCTCCCACGTAGTTAGGTTCTACAAGTCCTGCCTGGATACCCGAAACCACACCGGTGATCCATGGTTTTACGTCCACGCCATTTGCTTTTCGCATCTGGCGGATGTGAGACGCGTGCCTGGCTTCCACGGAGTGGATATTTAGCGCTGCCGTCAATAGGTCACCGCCTTTTACCAGTTCCGCTGCGCGTCCTTTATAAGCCCGCACCCCGGTATCTTCCAGCGTTTGTGAAACGGCGAGAAAGAGCGTATAATTTGTAAATGCATCTTTGAACGGACCGTTGCCGCTGCCTGAACCACCCGAGAAATCAAAGGTCGGTTTTGCTACCGCCGTGCCGAGGGGCGCGATGGCTGTTTTCAGGAAAGCGACGTGTGCCGTTTCATGGGTTGAAATGGTCTGGATGGCAGCGGTTGGTGCGCCGGCCGGGATGAGCGCTACGCCTTTCGCCAGTGCGGTGGTATAAAATTCTGCTTCCAGGTATTCCAGTGTCAGGGCATAATTCAGTACCTGCAGTACCGTTTCGGTCGTGCTCTTGCTACCGGCATAGGCTTTTTTAAACATCGAGCCAAAGGCCATCGGGATGGCGGCCAGGGCCAGTTTACCACCCAGGTTCGCGAACCCTTTCATGGCAGAGCGGCGGGTGTCCAGCCGTTCGTACACTTCCGGGTCAGCCTTTTCTATTTCATGAAATATATTATTAAAATTCATAATGATGGCATTTAAGAGGTTGGTAAATTACTTGCGTTGATTTTGGTCGTGATGTATGTGCCGGCGATGGCGAGCACTTCCGGCGGTGTGCGGCTCTTGTCGAGGCCGTTGACATCGATCACGGTGTTGTCGGCAAAGCTGCCATTGCTGATCAGGTCGCGGATGTACGCGGCATGGCGCGCTTCCACCGAAACGATTTTCCCGGCTAGTACCAGGTATTTGGCATCGGTGATGAGTTTACCTGCGCCGTTGTAGGCAGATACACCCAAATCTTCAAATGCCTTTGCGGTAGCGAGCACGCTGTCACGCGACGCAAAATTGATCGAGGTGAAATTTACTTCCAGGGCGATAATGGCTTTCGCACCCAGGGCGCTCTTGAAAAACTCGCGGTGTGCAATTTCATGGTCGCGGATTTCAGTAAACCGTGCCGTTTCATCGGCGGTTATCCCGGTGTAAGCCGAGGCGATCACCTTGATATAGAAGGCGGCTTCCAGTTGCTCGAGGGCATACGCATAGTTGAGGATGCCGAAGTCGCCGCTCCCGAGGTCAACACCTGCGGTGTTTTCAACAATATCATCCGTTGAACAGGCTGCCAGTGTAGCCATCAGGCCGGTTGCAGCCCCGGCGTAACCAAGAAATTTTCTTCTGGATAAAGAAGCAGTTGGGTTTTCATTGCCTGCAGTCTTATCCTTTTGAAAGAAAGGAATTTTTAGCATATCAGATTTTTGTTTGATGAACGATCACTTTAAACGAAGAATGGAGGCTGGCAGATATGCGTATTGTGTTTTATGCGAGTAGGAATCACCTGTATTTTACCGGCATAAGTGAAAGTGCTTAGTACGGGCAGGATCTTGTTTAACAGGAAGCAGGGTGACGGCTTTTTGTTGAAACAAAACAACCGGTATAATTTAATCAACCCGGTACCGCATGCAGTCAACTTGTAATTTGATGATAAGAACGTCTGCATGGCATGAGTAGTGAATTGTTCAGCATCAATGTTCAGAAGAATACATTGGCAAACGATTTGCATATTCCCAGTTATCTAATCAATATTTTTTATGGCAACAGATCAGTCTGAAGACAGCAAATCAAAAGATACCAGTGATTCGACGGCGAAACCCGATCCTGCAACGCTTAACACCACCGATCCGCAGGAACACATGGAGGGCCCGGTTTCGTCATTGATGAAGAAAACAGGAGATGATTTTGACAATGATGAAACAGCAGATGGTAAAAAGAAGCCTGCGACGGACGAATAGGACAGTTGGTTATTCGCAGTTTGCAGTGAATAGTTTGCAGTTAACAATTGGCAGTTGGCGGTTGGCAGCGGCCTTCGAGTTTAATGGTCAACAATAAAGTATGTACAGCCAGATAAACGCTAGTGCGGTGAGAATAGTCTAGAGGTTGAACTAGATGAATATATGAAGACATTGAATTTACATAATGTTCCCATCACTACACCCGCTTCGGTCGTTCCTGACCGTTAGTTGTCTTAAACAGCCTCGTAACTACGAATTGGATATCATAGTCAATTAAAGATCGTCTAATCACCGTTAATTATTATTGCCGTCTATAAGACAGCGTGTGATATGGAGGCCGTTCAATGACCATCTTCCGGCGGTTTTTTCTTCCACGTTCCGGTATCTTCTTTTGTGCGATACTTTCCACCGCCATGCATATTCTGGCGCCGGGCGGGTTCGAAAAATCCTGGCTCGATGTCCCGTTTCTTTTTCAGTTGCAGTTCATAAGCCTGGTATTCTTCGCTGTTGCGCGAAATCATGACACAGTTAAATTTTGCCACATTGTGAAACTGGTAAAACTGGGTCGCCTTGGTAAAGTATTCGATGAACACCGGGTCGATGTGCAGGTTGTTATTCTCCCGCAGACCGCTGATAACTTCCCCGTTTTTTAACTGTATGGTTATTTTATACATGGGCATGCCGGCAAATTACTAAATTATTTAGCAAACAACCAAATATGTTCCCTGATTTTCCGGATGCTGGCCACACGTGGTCTCTGTTACATCTGGTAAGCCAGTTTAATAAACTCCATCACTTCGTCGTTGACATCTTCCGTCGCGAACATCCTGAAATGATGGTTAAACTGGTGCACGTCGCCGGGAACCTGCGCTATTTTAGTGAAGCACAGGTTGTCGGGATGAGGTTCGGGAAACGGAAAGACGACATGCACAAAATCCTTTCCCAGCTGGGTGATCCAGGCTACGCGACGATGCCCGTTGGTTATGCCCATAATTGTTTTAGCCGGATGTAATTCAACATCGCCCACCTGTTGAAAAACGCTGACGAAGTGATGAAACAGGTCAGTGGTATGGGCCGATTTACCGGTGAGAAAATCAGCGACTGTTTTCGTGCCATTAAGTTTATTCATAGCTGCATGTCGATTGGCGATCCGGTAGTTCGGATTAGTTATCCTCCCACAAGATAATTGGTCGCTCCCATTTATATTTGAATGAATTGATTGAGCGCCGGAGGCCCATGTAGCGTGTACAGAATTCACCCAGTGAAATTGTGCCGGAAATGGACTGAACTGCCCATTTCTCCTTATATTTCCTGTTTATCAACGCCATTAGGCGGTAACTCGCCTTACGTCGTGATCTAAAACAAACGACTGTTGAAAAAACATCCCAAAAAGCTCCGTATGAAAAAGAGAACATTCTTAAAGGCCTCTACCGCACTGGTGGGCGGCGCGGTACTCTCGCGTTTTGTTTCCTGCGCCCCGGCAGAAAAACATGCCCCGCTCAAAAACTGGTCGGGTAACATTGAATACAGCACCAGTAGTGTTTTTTACCCCGAAACGCTAGAGCAGGTGCAGGAAGTGGTTGCCAAATGTGATCACCTGACCGCGCTGGGCTCAAGGCACTCGTTTAACCGTATCGCCGATAGTACCGCCCACCAGGTGTCGCTAAGCAAAATGAACAAAGTGGTTTCGCTCGATAAAACCGCCCACACCGTTACGATAGAAGGTGGCATGCGGTATGGTGAACTGGCACCCTACCTGCAGGAGAACGGGTATGCGCTCGGCAACCTGGCTTCCCTGCCACACATCACGGTGGCAGGCGCCTGTGCAACGGCCACACATGGTTCCGGCGTAAAGAATGGCAACCTGCCCACGTCCGTTTCGGGCATCGAATTCATCAATGCCAAGGGCGACGTGGTACAGCTTACCAAAGCAAAAGACGGCGAACGGTTTTATGGCGCCGTGGTTGCACTGGGTGCGCTGGGTATCGTTACCAAAATAACGCTTGACCTGCTGCCGACTTTTGACATGAAACAGGTGGTATACCTGGACCTGCCGATGAGCGAATTGAAAAATAATTTCGACAGCCTGCAGGCAAAAGGGTACAGCGTGAGCCTGTTCACCGACTGGAAGAATAAAAACATCAACGAAGTCTGGATCAAAAGCCGCGCGGAAGCCGAAGACAAGTCGGCCGCGGACCTCGAGCTCTACGGCGCGAAACTGGCGACTAAAAATATGCACCCCAT
>JBBSSY010000110.1:0-8353 GCA_038241595.1 Chitinophagales bacterium
AAAAGGCCTGGTAAAAAAGGTGGTTTGCACAACCGATAAACGCCTGGTGGATATTACGCTCTGCGAGAAAGGCACGGATTTGCTGAAGACGCTGGATACGCACCAGGACGAAATGGATGCGATTCTAAAAAACTTATCGGAGGAAGAGGCGCAGACCTTGAACCAGTTGCTGGATAAGATCAGGAGCTCGGAGTAAATAACAAACAGTAAATGTCGGTTAGATAAAAAAAAATGAATATTTTCTTTAGGTCGTCTTAACGGAGCGACATGGAGTCTTCACTGTTCAATAGCCGGAAGCTTGCAGAAATATGGCGCAGTTTCCTGATACAATCGATTCATGAAAAGATCCTGGTACCTGGCACTATGTACGCTGTTGTTAGCCGTCCACTCTACTACTGCACAGCCCAAATATGAATTTCGGGGTGCATGGGTGGCGACTGTAACCAATATCGATTGGCCATCGAGGGGTAATTACGCGGTAGACAGCCAGAAAGCAGAATTTATCAGCCTGCTAAATCTACACCAGCGCAATGGCCTCAACGCCGTCATTGTCCAGATCAGGCCTTCGACCGATGCCTTCTATCCATCTCCCTATGAGCCCTGGAGCGAATGGCTGACCGGTAAGCAGGGCAGGCCGCCTTCTCCCTATTACGACCCGCTCCAGTTTATGATCGAGGAAACACATAAACGCGGTATGGAATTCCACGCGTGGTGTAACCCGTACCGGGCTGTATTTAATATCCGCACGTCTGTTGTTTCGCCAACACATGTCACCAGGCTACATCCTGAATGGTTCCTTGTTTACGGCAATACGCGCTATTTTGATCCCGGCAACAAGGAAGTGCAACAATATGTAACGGCCGTTATCCGCGACCTGGTAAAACGTTATGATATCGACGCCGTTCATTTCGACGACTATTTTTACCCGTACCGGCTCCCCGGCAAGCAATTTCCGGACAACAACTCTTTTGGAAAATACGGCAATGGTGTTGACCGCGAAGACTGGCGCCGCAGCAATGTGGATTCGATTATTGTTTCGCTGAGCCGCGTTATCAAGGAAGAAAACCCGTATTGTAAATTCGGGATCAGCCCGTTTGGTGTCTGGCGCAACAGCTACGTGGACCCGGAAGGAAGTGTAACCCGGGGCGGCCAAACAAACTATGACGACCTCTATGCCGACATTTTACTCTGGCTCAGGAAAGGTTGGATTGATTACGTCACTCCACAGCTGTACTGGGAATTTGGCCACCGGTTGGTGGCCTACGAAACACTGATCGACTGGTGGGGCAAACATACATACGGCCGGCATATGTACATTGGCCACGGTATCTACAAAGCGACGGATCGCGCCTATCCCGCGTGGCGACGGGTGGATGAGCTGCCAAAGCAAATCAACTTATTGCGCACATACCCGTCCCTGCAGGGTAGCGCTTTCTACAGCAGTAAATCATTCCTGCGAAACCCCAATGGCTGGAACGACAGCCTGCGCACGAATTATTACCGCTACCCGGCTATCGTGCCTCCGATGCCCTGGATAGACAGCATAATGCCGGCAGTGCCATCGGTCTCTACACGGGGCGATGGATCCTGGGCACTTGCCTCAACCCCGGCTTCGTTGATCCGTTATTACCTGTTGTATGAACTGGCTGCCAACGGAACAGCACGCGCGGAACCCGCCGCCATCCGCGCCATCGTGCCTAATGTGAATGGGGCGGCAATTGTTACCAGGCAACAAAGTATGTTATGTGCCCGCGGATGTTTCGTCACCGCCATTAGTAAAAACAATAAGGAGAGTGATCCCCTGATCTTGAAATAAACAGGTAAATAAACCGTCATTTGGTGGTCGTTTCTTTGTTTCCAGGCCAACGCCTCACCGCCCAGGATAAATAGGCCGGGCATTTATCATTTCACTATGCTAAATTCGCTCTATAATTTTTTAATATGAGTCGCACAGAGGAAGTTCTCCAGGATGTAGTCATCAAATTTGCCGGTGACAGCGGTGACGGGATGCAGTTAACCGGCAGCCAGTTTACCAACAGCACTGCCCTGCTGGGTATCGATCTCGCGACTTTTCCAGACTTCCCGGCAGAAATCCGTGCGCCGCAAGGCACGCTGCCCGGCGTGAGCGGCTACCAGCTGCGCTTCTCAAGCGACCGCATTTTTACACCGGGCGATGAATGTGACGTATTGGTGGCCATGAACGCCGCCGCGCTGAAAACCAATCTCAAGAGCCTGAAGAAAAGCGGCAAGATCATCGTAAATACCGATGGGTTTGACAGCAAGAACCTGCGTCTCGCCAACTACCCTGATGGTATTAATCCGCTGGAAGACGACAGCCTGGAGAACTACGACCTCGTAAAAATTGATGTGACCAAACTCACACGCGAAGCCCTGAAAGAATTTGAGATGGGCACCAAGGAGAAGGATCGCGCAAAAAATATGTTCGTGCTGGGTTTTTTATATTTTATGTATGGTCGTAGCCTGGAAAATACAAAACAGTTTCTGCAGGATAAATTTGGTAAAAAAGATGTCATCCTGCAGAGTAATATCAAGGCGCTCCTGGCCGGTTACAATTACGGTGACACGACAGAAACATTTACTACCACCTATAAAGTGCAGAAGGCCAAAATGGATCCGGGTGTTTACCGGTCCATCATGGGCAACCAGGCCACGGCGTATGGCTTGATCGCTGCTTCTCAGAAAAGCAACCTGCCGTTGTTCCTCGGTTCTTACCCGATTACGCCGGCTTCAGATATTTTACATGAACTGAGTAAACACAAGGCCTTTGGCGTAAAGGTATTCCAGGCAGAAGATGAGATCGCGGCGATTACTTCGGCTATTGGTGCCAGTTACGGCGGTTCCCTGGGTGTTACAACTACTTCGGGTCCGGGCATGGCCCTGAAAGGCGAAGCCATGGGACTTGCGGTGATGCTCGAGATTCCCTTACTCATTTGTAATATCCAGCGTGGCGGTCCATCTACTGGCCTGCCCACCAAAACGGAACAGAGCGACCTGATGCAGGCTTATTATGGCCGCAACGGCGAATCGCCGATGCCGATTGTTTCAGCATCTTCACCGAGCGATTGTTTTTATGCGGTATATGAAGCGTTTCGTATCGCGGTTCAGCATATGACGCCGGTAATATTTTTGAGTGATGGATACATCGCCAACGGCGCCGAACCCTGGAAATTTCCCCAAAGCGACGACCTCCCACCAATTGAGGTACATTTCAAAACTGAATTGGGTCACAATGAAACCGCATTTCAGCCCTACCTGCGCGACGAAAAACTCGTAAGGCCCTGGGCGATCCCTGGTACGGCCGGACTGGAACACCGTATCGGCGGCCTTGAAAAACAAAACATTACGGGCAATGTCAGTTACGACCCCGATAACCACCAGCTAATGGTGAAGATCCGCCAGGAAAAAATCGACAAGATTGCGGACCATGTGCCGGAACAAAAACTCGATAGCGGTCCGGAGAAAGGTAAAGTGCTGGTACTTGGCTGGGGCAGTACGTATGGTGCTATAAAAAGTGCGGTGATGCAGTTGCAGGCCGACGGACATGCCGTTTCGCATGCGCATATCCGTTACCTGCGGCCTCTGCCGAGAAATCTCGGCACGATGATGCGCAATTTTGATCACATTTTGATCCCCGAAATAAACAACGGCCAGTTGGTGCGTATCATTCGTGACCTGTACCTCGTGGATGCCAAAGCCTATAATAAGATCATGGGTATCCCGATTACCAAAGGTGAGTTGCTGGAGGTGATCAGGCAAATGATGTAGTTTTGAGCAGTTAGCAGGTAGAAATCAGCAGTCAGAAATCAGGGTATGGGGTATGAGGTATGGGGTATGGGCAAAGAAATAGTTTCTTTTGATTTCCCCGCCGTGGTTTTAGACGTTCCTGCCGCTGTTTTAGATTTCCCCGCCGCGGTCACCGCTTTATGTTCCTGCCCCAATTTGGTGACTGCGCGGGACCCGGCGGTACCTGTGATGCAAGACAGCATCCAAGCCGCCCCTTCGCTGCATTAGGGATCGCTCATATTGCAGATAACCCACACAGGCCCCGCGCGAGTCCCGCGCAGCGAGCCTGAATGTTTAAGTACCTGAAGCGGAGACCCGGCGGGGAAGTCATTGGAGCTCGGCAGGGAAGTCATTGTGATATGGCGAGGAAGTCAGACACAAAGATCATAGTCCATCAATTAATCATCTGAATCACAGTTCGAGACAAACCTCACTGAAGCGGTGACCTCGGCGGGGATGTCATAAAATGAAGGAAAGTCAACGCATCAGGTTCTTGCACTCAGGTGCTCACTGCGCCGAACCCTATGCACGAGAGGTTTGCCTGAAGCAGTATTCGCCCCCTACACCTCAAACTCCTTCTCCCCCGTTCCCAACTCCCGGCTGACCTTGTTAATATCAACAACAATATTATAGATAAAATTAAACTGGTCGACAATCGACTTGAGTTCGCGGAGGGGAACCTTGGTGGACGTTTCCCACTGGCCTTCCTGCAGTTCCTTGCGCCTTATCTCAAGCAACGCATTTGTTTTGTCGTTCAGCCATCGTAGTGAGTCTTTATTAGCAATGGCCTTGGCACCTGAAGGCTGATTTTGCAGGATCAGCACGGCATTGTTTAAATACTGAACAATGTCATTGCCGACCACCACGAATTTCCCGGAGCGATAAGTGGTGCTGTTTGACTGCCGAAAATTGAAAAGAGTGGCGATGTGTGAAACCAGCATGTGATTCAACACAACAAACTGGTGGATCTTGTCAATGCCTATTCGTTTGCTTTTTGGTTCAGACAACATCCGGTTGAAGGCATCCGACAGGTTAGCCAGGGCAACCAGTGCATTTTTCCGGGCCAGGGTGTGCTGGCCTTTTGCGATGGACGGTACTTCCTGGAAACCGGCTTCTTCGGCATCGGGATCCGGGATCACTTTGGGCTCGCCAAAAGCGGCGGCGATCAGTTTGAAATAGCGCACATTCTGCTCCAGCATATCCACCATGAAACTTTTGATGGTAAGGTGCTCCCAGGCGGGTATCAGCAAAATGCTGGACACAAAAGCAATGACAGAACCAATGGCGGTATCGATGATGCGATCCACGAGCACGGCGGAAAAATTGATCGGGTACAGCAGGTGGAAAAAGATCACGATATACGGCGTCATCATTAGCACGGCTACGAAATAATGTTTTCGGATAAATGTGTACGTGCCGGCCATCAACAGGATCATAATCGATAGCAGCGCGGTGTTGTTTTTGACCAGGTATAAAATCAGCACACCTATAAGCACACCGCATACCGTGCCGATCAGGCGGTCGGTGTTTCGTCTTTTGGTGAGGCTGTAAGCCGGTTTTAGGATCACGATGATAGTCAGCAGGATCCAGTAGCTGTGGCCGAGTTTGAAAAATAGCGAGATCAGGTAACCGATCAGTACGGCGACGGAAACCCGGAGTGAATGCCGGAAGATATTCGATTGAAAGCTGATGTTATCGATAAAAATGCCCGGGGTGATGTCCTGGTGCGAAATGAATTTATTGTAGTCCAGTTTATGACCGGGCAACTTGAGTAGTTTGCGGTCATAGGTGGTATAATGATGCAGTGTTTGCAGGCGTTGTGCGATGTCCTGGATATTTTCGAGGATGCCGCGGAGGCTGATAAATCCTTCAATGTTATCGGGTTTAAGGTATGTTTTGCGCAGGTCATCGAACTCGTCTTTTGCTTCTTTAATGTGATTCCAAAGTGTCGGATTGTCGTCCGATACGGTACCGCTTTTTACCGCGAGCCCGATTTGGTTAAGTTCGTTGGCAAGTTCAAGCGCCAGCCGTTGGAACTTGCCCAATACCGGCGTCCGGTCAAAGTAACCATGCAGGGTGTTGTAATCCTGGTAGGAGGTCATTACGCTCTCGAACAGGTCTGCCATGTCGAGGTAGATCATAATCAGCACGCGCCCACGCGAGGTCGATTCTTTCACGATGTCGCGGGTTTTAAAGAGCAGTTCGCTCAATACGTTTTGCTTGTCCTGTACGATGATCTGCTGGTGCAACAGGTTTTTATAGATGCTTTCATAGTTTATCTGTTTCTCATAAAAAGAAGCGCGTACCATGAAATACTCGGCGATTTGTTCGATGTATTCACCCAGTGCCTGTTGCGCCAGTTTATATGGTCTTACGCTGTTTAAGGTGAGGCTGAAGATCATGTACCAGGTGCCGCCGGCGAGCAGGTAGAGGGAACTCCAGAGTATGTCCCAGCCCTGCGCTACATGGTTCAATTTCAATACCATCACCAGCAAGGCGGCAAGGCCGATTGACGTGGCGCGTGCGCCATAAATGCCCAGCATGGAGAAGAAAAAACAACAAACGAACAGCACCACGCCAAGCAATACCGGTGAATACATGGTCAGTCCGACCAGGATGGATGATAAGAAAATCGCCAGGTTACAGACCGTCATCCCGATGCGGCGGTGTTGCACCGGACCAAGATTGTCGGTACCGCTGACGCAGAGGGCGCCGATAGAAATCACCAGGCCGATGGGCAGCAGGTCAAAATAACCCATTATAAAAGCCGGCAACAAAATGCCTACAGTCATTTTAATACCATCCGACAGGTAATGGCTGTTTACAAAGCTTTTAAACGAATTAAGGTAATCCATGAGGTATGTACATAAAGATAGTTTTCAGCGAGCAATTAACCATTTGAAGCAGGATTAAAGGGCGTAATATTAATTTTTCGGTCTGAGGCCATTGATGAACAACAATTGAACGTCACCATCTTCTCGTTCTTCCCAATACCAGTGAAAACTTCAGTTGAAATGAAAAATAGGCGTCGTTGTTTTGTTCATTGCCCCTGATCTGGCCCGGACCCGTTGAAAATTGGGGATCAGTTTTTAGCGAGCGATCCGACACTGCGCGGGCGATTCTTGCATTGCTGTGATCAAGGTACGTTTGAAAAATGGCAGGATCAATATACGTCGTACTGACATCATCCAGGTAGTCTGTCCATAATTTACGATAATTAACCTCGAACCGCACACTTGATTTGGCAGAAGCTTCATAGCGCACGCCGAGGCCAAGCGGCAGGTTCCATTGTTTCAGCGCATAGGAATGCCGATGCGGGTATTCCGCAAAGCCCTGGCCCTCCGTGTGCAAACTGTGCAGATCTACAACAACCTGGTTAAGCAACGCTTCCGGTTTAAAACCAAAATACCCGAGGCCGGCAAACACATACGGACTTATTCCAGGCGGACCGTTGATCAGTACGCCCGGCATGGACAAGGGATGAAACTCCACGATACATGCCAGTTCTTTAATCGTGCTTTGAAAATGTAAGTTTCGCAGGCGCCTGCCGTAAGAACCGGCAGCATGAACCGGCAGGATGCTGTCGGCTGCTGTCACGCGGCCCGCCGACAATTCGAGGCGGGCACCTAGTATGCCGCGAATAAGAACGGAAGCCGCAAGACTGCCCGTTAGTCGCGTAAATTTCCAGTTTACATCCCTTCCAAAGCCGCTGCGCCGGTTGCCGCCCAGGTCAGTGAGGCCGTTCATGCCGCCCGCAGAAAAGGATATTTCTGCCAGCACCGGCGCATCAAAATATGTTTCATTGTAAAAATAATACTGGCTCCAAACAGGCTGTAGAAAAAACAGGCAAACTATAAACCAGGTAAGACATATCCAACGCGTTATCATAAATCCATTTTGATTACAAAGTAGTCGGTTGTTGAAGGCAGGTGGAGGGTTAAAAAACGGTTTTTAGTGCTGCTCTTGAAAAGAGCGATAAGATAATCAGGAGATTCCGGATAACTGCTGCGCCGGGTGGTCGAAGACCAATGAAGCTATCGCGGTATTTTGCGGAAAGACAAATGGGGGGGCACAGGCTGCAGGCCTGTGTAGCCGAACGGGTATGTGTGTCCAGGCCGACATAGGACAATGCGAAACCGGATGACAGATTTTAATGGACGCTTTTTTTTCGCCAATGCCAGTAAAGTGTACCCGTCCAGGCCTAGACGGGGTACGCCCGCGACACAGGCCTGCGGGCCGTGCTCGTATCTGGAGGCCTCGAACAACACACTTGCCCGCTAACACAGGCCTGCAGCTTTTACTCTCTTCTGGTGGCCTTTCAGGCGCCTGAACGGGATACCGCCCGCTACACAGGCCTGCGGCCGTGCTCGTATCTGAAGGCCTCGAACAACACACTTGCTTGCTACACAGGCCTGCAGCCTGTGCTCTTTTCTGGTGGCCTTTCAGGCCTAGACGGGGGTAGGCCCGCTACACAGGCCTGCGGCCGTACTCGTATCTGGAGGCCTCGAACAACACACTTGCCCGCTAACACAGGTCTGCAGCTTTTGCT
>JBBSSY010000111.1:0-8352 GCA_038241595.1 Chitinophagales bacterium
ACTAGCTTCGGAGCTCAAAAACCTCTACACTTTTGTACCGAAAGATCATGCAGACGCAGTCAGGCAGTCGATCTTCGAGGCAGGCGGTGGTGTGATCAGCAATTATTCCGAATGCAGTTTCAACACAGCGGGCGCTGGCACATTCAAGGCAGGAGCTGGCACAGATCCTTTTGTAGGTAAGCTGGGGGAAAGGCACACCGAGCAGGAAATAAAAATTGAAGTCATCTTCCCGGCATACCTGGAGGAAAAGATCGTGAGCGGGATGAAAGTAGCGCATCCGTACGAGGAAGTGGCTTACGATATTATACCGCTTGCAAATGTGCATCCCGGCGTTGGTTCCGGCATGATCGGTGAACTGGCCACACCCATGACGGAGATTTCATTTTTAACAATGGTAAAGCAGCGTTTTAATTTGTCTTTTTTAAAACATACACCGCTTTTGCAGAAACCGGTTAAACGGGTTGCCGTTTGTGGCGGTGCGGGCAGTTTCCTGATTTCGACGGCCATGGCGCAAAAGGCGGATGTGTTTATTACAGCCGATATTACCTACCATCAGTTTTTTGATGCGGATAACCGTATGATAATCATAGACATTGGTCATTACGAAAGTGAGCAATACACAATTAATCTGATATATGAGCAGTTGCAGTTAAATTTCAGTAGCTTTGCGATCCTTAAAACCGAAGTCAATACCAACCCGGTACACTACTTCAGCCATTAAAGGTTCACAACAGCAAATTTCCAGAACATACTTATACAAATTATATATTGAATATGGCTACTGTAAAAGACTTTTCCGTAGAAGAAAAATTATCCGCACTGGTGACGTTACAAAAAACCGAATCCAAACTGGATGAGATCCAGATCCTGAAAGGTGAACTTCCCATGGAAGTAAGTGATCTTGAAGATGAAATCCAGGGTCTGAATGCCCGCCAAACAAGAATCGAAGAAGAAATTAACGGGATCAGGGAATTTATCGAACAAAAGAAAACAGCTATCAAAGACTCCGAGGAGCTTATCAAGAAATATGAAAAACAAAGCGAGAACGTAAAAAACAATCGTGAATTTGAAGCAATCAACAAAGAGATCGAGATGCAGCAACTCGAGATCAAACTATCTGAAAAGCATATCAAAGATGCCGGTGAAGAGATTTCTGAAAAGGCAGTGATGCTGGATAAAGCCAAGAAGAATGTCGGCGCCAAGGAAACGGTGTTAAAGGGTAAAAAAGATGAACTGGAAAAGATAATCCTGGCTACCGAGAAAGAAGAAAAACATTTCAACAAATTATCACTGGAAGCCCGCGAGAAAGTGGATGAAAGGTTGTTGCTTTCCTACGATCGCATCCGTAAAAATTATCGCAACGGGTTGGGTGTTGTACCAGTTATGAGAGATGCCTGCGGTGGTTGCTTCAATGCCATCCCGCCTCAAAAACAAAGCGAGATCAAACAACGGAAAAAAATTATAATCTGCGAAAACTGTGGCCGCATCCTGGTTGATACAGAGTTGAATGACGCAGTGGATGTGAAGTAGCCTGATTGCTTTAAGCTGCCGGCATTAGGCTGTCAGCAATCAGTAATCAGAAGAGTCAATTTACAAAGGCGTTCAGCAATGAACGCTTTTTTTGTGCGGCGACTTTAGGTATTTATTATTGGCCCAGTTGCTAATATTCGTAAAAAAATCAACCGGCAGCCTAGTTTACAGGTTTGAAATGGCTAATTTGCCTGTCGCTAACAGACCAATATGCTTCAGCAGCTTCATATTCAGAATTACGCCATCATCGATGAGATCACGATCGATTTTTCGGGCAAGCTAAATATTATAACCGGTGAAACCGGTGCCGGTAAATCAATTTTGATGGGCGCGCTCAGCCTTATCCTGGGCGATCGCGTGGATACTTCCGTTTTATTAAACCGCGAAAAGAAATGTTTCGTGGAAGGCTTTTTTACCGTAGACGGCAAGAAGTTCATCCGTCAGTTCCTGGCTGAAAATAACCTCGATGAAGAGGAACTGATCGTCATCCGCCGCGAGATTTCGGCGAGTGGTAAATCGCGCGCATTTATCAACGATACTCCCGTTAATCTTGTGCAGCTGCAGCAACTGAGTGCTTCCCTCGTGGACCTGCACCAGCAATTCGACACCATGGAAGTGGCCGGCGCCGATTTTCAACGACAGGTGCTCGATGCATTTGCCGGCAACGCCGAGATGCTCGCGGCCTACCAGTCGCTCTACCGGTTGTACCAGGCCGAAAAAAAATCACTTGATGCCCTGCAGGAGCAGAAAAAACAATTCAATGCGACTTTCGACTATAATAAATTTTTATTCGATGAACTCGATGAAGCGGCATTCAAAGAGAATGAACTGGAAGACATAGAACTCGAACTGAAGATGCTGAGCAACTCAGAAAACATCAAGGCCGCGCTGGCTAAGGTGCTTTTCTTTCTCAATGAAAATGAGCAGCCGGTCGTGCAACAGTTAAAAGTGCTGGGTAACCAGTTGCAGGCCTATACCGACTACCACCCGCAACTGGTGAGCCTGGTGGCCCGCATCCAGTCGGCGCAGATCGAGCTGCAGGACATCGCCGACGAAACGAGTTCGCTTAGCGACGCGGTGCAGGATGACGATGGCCGCATAGAGCAGATCAACGACCGCATTTCGCTGGGTTACAAGCTGCTAAAAAAACACGGCGTTCAATCCACGCAGCAACTGCTGGCGATCCGTAAAGACCTGGATGATCAGTTACAGGCGGTACTGAACATCGACGAAAATATCCTGGCTAAACAGCAGCAGGCAGATAAGTTATTTAACGATGCCATCGGGATAGCAAAAAAGATTTCTGCCAGCCGGCTCTCGCAGGTGACCCCACTCGAAGAAAAGGTGAATACGCTGCTGGCAAAAGTAGGTATGCCGAATGCACGGTTGAAGGTGTCTGTCAAATCGTTTGAACCCGCTGTGGGGACAGCTGCGCTGCGTGCTTTTGGCATCGATGAGATTGAATTTTTGTTCGACGCGAATAATACCAAACAGTTTGCGCCCATCCGCAAAGTGGCCAGCGGAGGCGAGTTGAGCAGGCTGATGCTTTGTATAAAATCACTCGTGGCCCAATCGGTCGACCTGCCCACGATGATCTTTGATGAGATCGATACCGGCATTTCGGGTGAGGCTGCCCGTCAGGTTGGCTTTATCATGAAGGATCTTTCTGCCAACCGCCAGATTATCAGCATCACACACCAGCCGCAGATCGCGGGAAAAGCGGATGCCCATTTTTATGTATACAAGCAAGTGGTTGGCGATGCCATCAAAGCGAACATCCGGTTGCTGTCGCCTGCGGAACGTATCACCACGATCGCCCAGATGCTGGGTGGCGAAAAACCTACTGCGGCGGCGCTCGAAAGTGCCCGCGAAATGATCGGGCTGAAATAAGCAAAGTTTGTCATTAACCATATTAATATCTTCTTATTTTTACGCCGCCGGACAGCAAATCTTCCGGCATTTACAAAAATTCAATTGTTATGTCACATCAACTACTGAAAGGAAAAAAAGGAATTATTTTTGGCGCGCTTGATGAGAAATCGCTGGCGTGGAAAACGGCATTAAGGTGTTATGAAGAAGGTGCACAACTGGTGCTGACCAATGCGCCGGTGGCGTTGAGAATGGGAGAGATCAATAAACTGGCTGAAGCCGTTCATGCACCGGTAATCGGGGCGGATGTGACCAATATGGATGACCTGAAAAGATTGTTTGAAGAAGCGATGAATCATTTTGGCGGCCAGGTGGATTTTATCCTGCATTCCATCGGCATGAGTATCAATATGCGGAAAGGTAAAAGTTACACCGAAATCGATTACGGCTACAACCAGAAATCACTGGATATATCAGCGATTAGTCTTCACCGTGTGCTGCGCGTTGCGTACGATATGGATGCGATCAATTACTGGGGAAGTGTAGTGGCGTTGACCTACATCGCTGCCCAGCGGGTATTTCCGCATTACAATGAAATGGCGGATGCTAAATCGCTCCTGGAAAGTATCAGCCGGAGTTTTGGCTACCATTACGGCATCAAGAAGAAAGTTCGTATCAATACCGTATCACAGTCACCTACGAGAACGACAGCCGGCAGCGGTGTCAAGGGCTTCGACGGATTTTTCAGTTACGCAGAAAAGATGAGTCCGCTCGGTAATGCCGATGCCGACCAGTGTGCGGATTACCTGGTGACCCTCTTTAGTGATCTTACCAAAATGGTGACCATGCAGAATCTTTTTCATGACGGCGGATTTTCGACCACCGGCGTTACGCAGGCAGTGATCGACCAGATGGAAAAAGAATAGTGCCTGGTACCTGCCCATATTAAAAAAGCCACCTGAAACAGGTGGCTTTTTTAATATAACTTGTATCAATCAGTCGTCAGTACTCGTCTTCGTTAAAGAAAAAGTCTTCCTGCGACGGATAGTCGGGGTAAATGTCATCGATTCCTTCGTAGATTTCTCCTTCGTCTTCCAGTTCCTGCAGGTTTTCCACCACTTCAATGGGTGCGCCGCTGCGAATGGCGAAATCTATCAGTTCGTCTTTGGTCGCCGGCCACGGTGCGTCTTCCATGTGAGAGGCTAACTCAAGTGTCCAAAACATTGTTTATTCCTTTAATTTTTCTGTAATATTGTTATGTGGTCCGATTGAATTTCCTTCAAATCCTGCTACACAGGACCTCTTCAACTTCCGCAAATGTAGCAGTTATAACGAAATCACCAAATATAAGAATGCCGTGCCCTGAAATTCACTGTTGTTAGGCATTCCGCAAAACACAAGCACAGCATTATTTTCTTAATAACGGTAAAAATGGTAGGTTCGTACTTGTAAATTCATAAATCAAAAGAATTAATAATTGCATGCTGACAGCCCGGGATATTTATAAAACGTATGGCAATGTGTCCGTCCTTAAAGGGGTTGACGTTGATATAAAACAGGGGGAAATCGTCAGCATTGTCGGATCATCCGGCGCCGGTAAAAGCACGCTTCTGCATATCCTTGGTACGCTTGATCAGCCGGACCAGGGCGAAATAAGCCTCTTCGAAACGCGCCTCGACCAGTTAAAGGGTAAAAAACTGGCCGCATACCGCAATGCCAATATGGGATTTGTCTTCCAGTTCCACCACCTCCTCCCGGAATTCACGGCGTTAGAAAATGCCTGCATACCGGGCTGGATCGCGGGCAGGAAAAAGAAAGAAGTAGCGGCGTTTGCAGTCAAGTTGCTGCAGACGCTCGGGCTTGGCAGCCGGATGGAGAACAAACCGCAAGCTTTGTCCGGTGGTGAGCAGCAACGTGTAGCAGTTGCCCGTGCGCTGATCAACAATCCGAAGATCATTTTTGCCGATGAACCAACCGGCAACCTCGATTCAGCCAATGCCCAGGAACTTCACCGGCTCTTTCTTGACCTGCGCGACCAGTTTAACCAGACCTTTCTCATCGTTACCCACAACGAAGAACTGGCCCGCATGAGCGACCGGTTGCTGCATATGAAGGACGGCAGAATGATGGAGTGATGCTATCGGGCCCCGGCGGTTCCATACCCCAAAATATCTCCGATCTTTGATGAACATTTCAACACCTCCGGCATTATAAGATATCTTGATGTCAACGCCTCTTTCAATGACTACAGACCTGAAGGGCAGCACAGGTTACGCTGTTATTTCCGGCTGGCTGGCAGCAAAGGGAAACCAGCCCTTCCTGTTCCAGGAACAAAGCTGGCAGTACATCCTGGAGGAGCGGTCAGGGCTTGTCAATGCACCTACCGGTTGCGGCAAAACATTCTCGGTATTCCTCGGCGTGCTCATCGATTTTATCAACCATCATCCAGGTAATTACAAAACAAGTTCAAAAAATGGCCTGCAATTACTGTGGGTAACGCCGTTACGCGCGCTTGCGAAAGACATTGGCCGGGCCATGGAAGAAGTGATCGTTGAGCTGGGGATGAATTGGAAGATTGGCATTCGCAATGGCGATACGTCCAGCGGTGAGCGCCAGAAACAGAAACGCCAGATGCCCGAGGTGCTGATCATCACGCCCGAAAGCCTGCACCTGTTCCTGGCGCAGAAAGGCTATCCCGAAACTTTCAGCACGTTGAAAACGATCGCGGTGGACGAATGGCATGAACTGCTGGGCAGCAAACGTGGTGTGCAGGTTGAACTGGCACTAAATCGCATCATTCACTGTAAACGGACATTGGTTGAACAGGAACGCGCAGCCGGGTTGATGCCGCGAGCCGGTATCAATCCATCACTTCATGCGTCCACCGAACTGCTTGTCTGGGGCATCAGCGCCACGATTGGCAACCTCGACGAAGCCATGGACGTGCTGCTGGCAGATCGCGCCATCACAGGCGTCATCGTGAAAGCGCATATTCAAAAACTGATTGAAGTGGAATCGGTGTTCCCCGACGAAATAGAAAAATATCCCTGGGCGGGTCACCTGGGTATTAAACTCGTCGAGAAGGTAATTCCGATCATCAACAATAGCCGAACCACGCTCATTTTTATCAACACCCGCGGCATGAGCGAGCGCTGGTACCAGGCGTTGCTCGAAGCCTCTCCGGACCTCGCCGGGGCCATCGCCCTGCATCATGGCAGTATTGAGCAGGCCCTGCGTTTGTGGGTGGAGGACAACCTGCATGCCGGGAGGCTTAAAGCCGTTGTATGTACCGCGAGCCTCGACCTGGGCGTTGATTTCAGGCCGGTGGAAACCGTAGTTCAGGTGGGTTCGCCGAAAGGCGTTGCACGTTTTCTTCAGCGCGCAGGCCGAAGCGGTCACCAGCCGGATGCGGTGAGTAAAATTTATTTCCTGCCTACACATTCGCTTGAGCTGGTAGAAGCGGCAGCACTAAAAGAGGCCATCAAAAAATCGTTCATCGAAAGCCGGGAACCGCGGTTGCTATGTTTCGATGTGTTGATCCAGTATCTCGGCACGCTGGCCATCTCTGACGGTTTTTACCCGGACCAGATTTTTGAAGAGGTAAAAAAAACGTTCTGCTTTTCGTCGATTACGCGTGATGAGTGGAACGAACTGTTGTATTTCATTACATCCGGTGGCAACGCATTGCAGCAATATGATGAATATAAAAAAGTGGAGGTCATCGACGGGCTCTATAAAATTAATAACCGCCGCATCGCCATGCGGCACCGGTTGCATATCGGCACGATCGTAAGTGATTCGATGTTGAAAGTGAAATTTATGTCGGGTGGTTTTATTGGCGTTATAGAAGAATATTTCATCTCCCGTTTAACACCGGGCGAAGTGTTTACCCTTGCAGGCAGGAACCTCGAACTGGTTATGATCAAAGACATGACGGTACTCGTGAAAAAATCGAATTCATCCAAATCCATCGTTCCCAGCTGGAATGGCGGCCGCATGCCTTTGTCTGCCAACCTGGGCTTTATGCTGCGCCGGAAAATGAATGAGGCGGTGACCATCGTGGAGTCGCCGAAGCGAAAAAAAGCGGAGGCGTTGAAGACCGATATCGAGATAGACACGTTGCGGCCACTGTTCGAGCTGCAGCAGCGACTCTCGCACATTCCACGCGAGAACGAACTGCTGATCGAGCAGATAGAAACGCGGGACGGATTTCACCTGTTTGTGTATCCATTTGAAGGAAGGCTGGTGCATGAAGCGATGGCCGCGGTGCTCGCTTATCGCATCAGCCGGATCATGCCGATCACATTTTCTTTTGCCATGAATGATTATGGCTTTGAATTGCTCAGCGACCAGCCAATACCGGTGGACGATACTAATGTATATGAATTGTTCAGCGAAGAAAATCTATACCTCGATATACAGCGCAGTGCGAACGCGGGCGAAATGGCGAAACGAAAATTCCGCGATATTGCGGTGATCGGTGGCCTGATTTTCCAGGGAATGCCGGGTGAGCGAAAAAAAGCAAGGCACCTGCAGTCCTCGGCATCACTGATCTTCAAGGTATTTGCCGAATATGAGCCGAATCACCTGCTGCTCAGGCAGGCATACAATGAAGTGATGGAACAACAAATGGAGGAAGAACGATTGCGTAATATGTTGCAACGCATCCGGCAGGGCAATATCGTCATTACCTTCCCCACCAGATTGACACCGTTTTGTTTCCCCGTTAAGGTAGACAGCATGCGTGAAAATTTGACCTCCGAAAAATTAGAAGACCGGGTACGGCGCATGCAGGACCAGTTGGAGCGGTGAGGCAGTGGGCAATTAGCAGTTGGCAGTTGGCAATTTTCAATTTGCAGTTAGAATGCAAGTGGAAGTTGAATTAGGTCAATATTAACCGCCAGCGTTACAATACCATTGTAACTGCCAATTGAAACGCCCAATTGCCAACTG
>JBBSSY010000112.1:0-8318 GCA_038241595.1 Chitinophagales bacterium
ATGCGACCATCCCCAGGTGTTTGATTCCTAAGGATAAATGATGGAAATCAGCAAAAGATGTTAAAGGTGGTTATATCCGGGTTGATATATCAGACGTTGCGGCCTAGTGTGGTTCATTTTTTGCACAATAATCATGGATTAGTTGTATATTTTATTAGGTTATCAATTTCCTTTTGTAAAGCCGGTTCAGGGCAGTGGCCGGGAAGGTTGCCACTTTTTGATTGCAACGTTCCTGCTGTTATGGTTGTCATCCCTGACCAATTCACTCGTCAGGGTTGATGAGGATTTGTTAACTGCTGGTAAAGCTTTATTTATTTCATGCAAAGGAAAACTCAGTTTCGAAATAATGGTGTAATCTGGCATATAAATTTCCCATCAGGTCCAACTGGTTACGACATTCTCGAATACAAAGCCAATAAAAGATTTGCCTTATTAGTCAAACGCAGTTTTGATGTGACCATGTCTGTGCTGGTAATTGCATTCGTGTTGGTATGGCTTCTTCCGGTGCTGGCGATTTTAATTAAACTTGATTCCAGGGGACCCGTATTCTTTGTGCAAAAAAGAGTCGGTGCACACGGAAAAAAATTTAATTGTCTAAAATTACGGAGCATGGTTGTTAACCAACTGGCTCATATAAAACAGGCCGAAAAAGACGACTGGAGAATTACGCCATTTGGTAAGTTCATGAGAACGACTTTCCTGGATGAACTACCGCAATTTGTAAATGTACTATGGGGAGAAATGAGTATTGTTGGTCCGCGGCCGCATATGGTAAAAGATTGTGATGATTTTATAAAAATGGTACCTATTTATGAACAGCGGAGTATGGTGCGGCCTGGTATTACCGGCATGGCGCAGGTAAAAGGATGCAAAGGCGTTGTCAATGGGTTTCACGACGTTTCTCACCGCTTTAAATGGGACATGTTCTACATCCGCAACACCAGTTTCCTCCTTGACTGCCAGATTCTATATAAAACAATCTTTCCAACTAAATTTCTTGAAAGTAAAAACAAACGAACAAACCGGATTATCATGAAAAGATTTCATTTAGCTAACAACGGTCGAATAAACAAATACTAATAGAAGAATGGATTCTAATCCCACAAATTCTAAATTTGCCACCGGCAGTTCGGTTACGGTTAATGATAACGCAGTCGTTATTAATAGAAAAAAGTTGTTTAGCAGCTTTTCAGTGGCTTCTGAAATGATGACAACAGAAAACTTTTTTAAAATCCAGTTCAATTTTGAGAATCCTATTTATTCATAATCAATACCAGTTTAAAGGAGGCGAAGACATCGCGCTGGATTCGCAAATTGACTTGCTTTCACAGAAAGGTCACGATGTAAAAGTGGTTCGATTTGATAACAGCAATATCAAGAAAAACGGTTTTCCCCTTACCGACGGTTTGAATGCATTGTATAATGTTTCTTCCCGCCGGTCCATCAGTGCCGAGATTGCTGCTTTTAGGCCTGATATCATCCACATTCACAATATCTTTTTTCTCGCCTCACCGTCTGTGCTCTATGCGGCCCATAAATCATAGATACCGGTGATATTTACCCTGCACAACTATCGGCTCATTTGTTGCAATGCACTTTTACTGAGGAATGACACCATTTGTGAACTTTGTACAAAGAAAAAGCTACCGCTTGCCGGTATAAAATACAAGTGCTACCGCTCCTCTCATGTACAATCGGCGCTTGTAACCGGCATTACCGGCTTGCACAAGATCGCTGGCACGTGGAAGCGTAAAGTGGATACCTACATTGCCCTGACTGAATTCGGAAGGAAAAAGTTCCTGGAATCGTCCCTGCAACTGGCCGAAGAACAGCTGGTCGTTCTTGCAAATTTTGTCGCAGATCCGGAATTGGTGCCCATGCAACGGGAAAAATTCTTTTTATATGTAGGCCGGATTTCCCCGGAGAAGGGACTGTCTGTGTTGCTTGAATGCTTTTCGGCCATGCCCGATCAAATGCTGATGGTGGCGGGCGATGGTCCCGATAAGGCTCTTTTACAGGAACAATACAGCAAGTTTCCAAACATCCAGTTTGCCGGTCACCTGGAAAAGATGGATGTGCATGTCTTGATGATGCAGGCACAAGCCTTCATATTTCCGTCACTGTGGTATGAAGGGCTGCCTTTAACGATTATCGAAGCATTTTCGGCAGGTACCCCGGTGATTGCTTCTAGAATGGGCGCCATGGCTGAGATCGTGGCAGATGGATACAATGGATTTCATTTTGAGCCAGGAAGTGCAGAGGATTTGAACCGGGTAGTCCACATTTTCGCTGCATTAGGTGAAGAAAAACATAAAATTTACCAGCAGGCAAAAAACACATATATCGAAAAATACCATCCCGACGTTTATTATAAGTCCATTATGGATATTTATAATAAGGCCATTCTTAAGAAAAATATTGCACTATGAACGAACCACTCAATATTATAAGTCTTCAAATTGATCCTGTTGAATTTCCGCAGGCGATTGAAAAAGTTAAAAATCTGGCATTGAATCGTTTGCCTTCTTTCGTTTGTTTTGCTAATGTGCACATGATCATTGAATCACACCTCCATAAATCTTTTGCCAAACGGGTAAATACGGCGAACCTGGTACTGCCTGACGGTCAGCCAGTAGCTAAATTGTGCAAGTTGCTGTACAATAAAGACCAGGAACGCATTGCCGGAATGGATTTTATGCCGCGCCTGCTTGATTCAATCAATCAGGAAGAAGGTGAGGGCTTCAAAGTGTTTTTATATGGCTCTGAACAACGGGTGCTTGAAACGTTACAGTGCAACCTGGTCGAAAAGTATAAGTCTATCCGAATTGTCGGTGCCATTTCGCCACCGTTCCGCACTTTGACAACTGAAGAGCAGGACGGGTACCTCGATCAGATCAACCGTTCGTCTGCGAATATTATTTTTGTGTCTCTTGGATGTCCCGAACAGGAAAAGTGGATGTTTGAGCATCATAAAAAAATCAATGCAGTCATGTTGGGTGTCGGTGGTGCTTTTAAAGTGCTCGCGGGCTTACAACTGCGTGCACCAAAATGGATGCAGCAAACCAGCCTCGAATGGTTCTACCGGCTCATCCAGGAGCCCAGGCGTTTATTTAAAAGATACCTGGTAACAAATTCTCTTTTTCTTTGGCTGATGGGTAAGGAATTGATCAAAAGCAAACTATGGACCTCAAATGCAAGGGTGTCAAATCCGGTTGGGCAGGCGATGAAGAACTGATCTATTCTGTGCTGTGTATGGGCATCGCCATCTCGCTGGTATTCTGGCCGCTTCTGAATTCGCTTTTTTGCATGGCCCTGTTTGCTTACTGGTTGTTCTTTACAAAAAAAACCCTGAAACCTTATAAAGCAAGGCGTCGCTGGCTCGTGTTGTTTGGTTCATTGTATGCCGGGGTGGTAATTAGTGTCGTTTACTCTGCCAACCTGCATGAAGCTGCTGTTAACCTGCAGCAGAAATCCGCGTTGTTGCTTTTTCCGCTGGTATTTGCCAGTTCCTCTGCCCTGACTTCAAAAGTTATTAACAGAACCTCCCGCGCATTTACCTGGGCGACATGCATCGGCAGCCTTACCTGTTTATTATTTGGTGTTTACTATGTATTCACCACCGGGTCGTTCCACTACCTGCGAGGCTATGATATGGTATTGCTAAAAGACATGCTGCCGTTCATCATGGGACTGTGCTGCCTGTTGTCTTTAATCTTTCTCGTCAACAAGATTTATGATGACCGTATCATGTCGCGTCCATGGCAACTTTTAATAACGGATATTTCCATGTCTTTACTGCTCGTCCTATTTGTTCTACTGCTAGGAAACCGAAGCATCCTGATTTGTCTGTGTGCGATCGCAGTTTTTTATGCGTTTAATTTTCTCACCAGCCTGTCACACCGGTTAATAGTGCTTGGAACACTTGCTTTGCTATCTATATTGGCAGTCATTTTTAATCCTTCTCTCAACTCGCAATGGAAAGACCTGGTTGATTTTTCACAACACAACGAGATTCCACTGGATACTGACAAATCCCTTGGCCGCGCCTGGGGTGGCAAAGCCATTCGGGTAAGTATCTGGAAATGCAGCTGGGATGTCATTGAAAAAAACTGGTTGGTGGGTGTGGGTACAGGTGATGTACAGGATGAGTTACAAAAAGCATATGAGAAAAGAAAATTCTATTTTGCATCGCGATATAACACCTACAACGCACATAACCAGTTTATCCAGGAAACGCTGTCACAGGGCTTTATTGGATTTTTAAGTTTTGCAGGCGGCATTTTTATACCGGTATTGGTCGGCCTTAAACGCAGATCGAACGCACCATATATTTTATTTTTACTTTGCTTTGCCTTTGTATGTATTACCGAATCAGTGCTGGAAGTTAACAAAGGAATTATTTTATATTCATTCTTTAATTCGATCTTCATTTTCAAAAAGACTTAAAAGAAACATATGGACCGGGATAAAATAGGATCTTCAGAAGAAATAGACCTGCTGTATTTTTTCAACCCCGTCATCGAATTGTTTCGAAAAGCCGGCTCGCTGCTGCTGAGTCTGGGTAAGAAATTGCTGCGCAATGCCGGCTTATTCTTTGCCATCGTCGCCGTTGCTTCCATCGCTGGATTCTCGCTGCGCTTTTTCATTCCAAAATATTATAAAACTACCGCTGTATTTGTATCACGATATCTTCCTGCACATATCGCCCTGCTAAACCTGGACGAATTGACATCTTATGCTGCCGACAATAACAGCGGCAGAAGACTGGCGCTGCGTTTAAAGGTTCCGGAAAATATAGCAGCAGCCATTCATTCCGTCCATGCAGACGCGGTTGACAACAATGAGTACAAATATAAATTTGATACGGCCGGTGGCGCGGCTTTCAAGGTCACGCTGCGTCTTACAGCTGTTACAGGCGTGCCCCAGATACAGGAAGCGTTACAGGCTCTTCTCGAAAACAATGATTACGCGATAACCCGCAAGCGGGTGCGGCGCCGTACCCTGGAAATAATGAAAGACAACCTGCTTGATATGAGCAAAAGCCTCGATAGCCTGAAAGCGGTCTACCAGGAGCGCGTTTTACCGTTGTCACGTTCGCAGGTACTGATTATGAACCAGCCCGTAGTGCCGCTTGAACTGTACAACATGGTGCAGGAAAATTCAAAAAAGATAAGCTTGTTAGAACAAGACCTCGGTGACCTTGAAAATATTGAAATCATTAAGCCTTTTTCAAGTCCGCCGGCCTTCAACGATCCTGATTTCAAAAAGCTCTTTCTGTATTTTCTCGTGGGTGGATTGCTAGCGGCAGTTGTTCTAACACCAATCCTGGGCAGACGGTAAAAAAGAAAGTCATTGAAATCAGTTCACGTGGTGAGCTGATTCCAATGACTTAAAAATATAATCAGGGAACAATTACCTGTTCATGCTGGCCAGGAACTCTTCATTATCCTTTGTGCCACGCATTCTTTTCAACAGCTCATTCATAGCTTCTTCTGCATTCATATCGCTCAGGAACACACGAAGTAAATTCATACGCTGAAGTACTTCCTTATCCAACAATAAATCATCTCTCCTGGTAGAGGATGCAACGAGGTCGATGGCCGGGAACACACGACGGTTTGATAAACGCCTGTCGAGCTGTAATTCCATATTACCGGTTCCTTTGAATTCTTCAAAAATCACCTCATCCATTTTTGATCCGGTATCGATGAGCGCCGTTGCGAGAATGGTTAACGATCCACC
Source organism: Chitinophagales bacterium (assembly GCA_038241595.1). Classification (GTDB taxonomy): domain Bacteria; phylum Bacteroidota; class Bacteroidia; order Chitinophagales; family Chitinophagaceae; genus JADCRZ01. The sequence continues at coordinate 5,743 of JBBSSY010000112.1, forward strand.
ATTCTCAATTTTACGGGCAGCACCAAAAAATTGCTTTGGTTTTTGCATCGCATTCGCTTCCACACCACCAGATAATACCTTACCACTTGCAGGGGCAACGGTATTGTGTGCACGGGCAAGACGTGTGATTGAATCCAGCAGGATCACCACATCATGACCACATTCAACCAGGCGTTTTGCTTTTTGCAGAGCCATGGTAGAGACCTTTACGTGTTTTTCTGCCGGCTCGTCAAAAGTAGAAGCGATGACCTCTGCACGAACACTTCTTTCCATATCCGTTACTTCTTCCGGACGCTCATCTACGAGCACAATCATCAGGTAACATTCAGGATGATTTTCAGCAATTGCGTTGGCAACCGCTTTGAGCAACATCGTTTTACCCGTTTTCGGCTGCGACACAATCAGGCCACGCTGTCCTTTACCGATCGGCGTGAACAGGTCCATGATACGTGTGCTGTAATTGGAGGCAGCTGTAAAGAGATTTAATTTCTGAAACGGGAACAACGGGGTGAGATAATCAAAAGGCACGCGGTCGCGTACTTCTTCCGGACCTTTGCCATTGATGGTTTCCACCTTTAATAAAGCAAAATATTTTTCACCTTCTTTTGGCGGACGAACTGATCCATGAACGGTGTCACCGGTTTTTAAACCAAATAATTTTATCTGTGATGGAGAAACATAAACATCATCTGGTGAAGAAAGATAATTGTAATCGCTGCTTCTTAAAAATCCATATCCGTCGGGCATCATCTCAAGTACACCTTCTGCCTGGATAATACCATCAAATTCTATGTTAAAAAAATCGTTGCGGCGTTGCGGGTAACCTTTGTTTACAACGGCGTCCGAGGACTGCTGTGTATTCTGGTATTCACCGTTTTCATCGTTTACGTTTTCCGCATTCTCATCACCACCTTCTTCATTCTCGGATTCGTCGTCCATCCCTTCTGCGTCACGATCGTTGTCATTGTTGCGGGAGTCGCGGTTAATGCGTGCATCTACTGCGTTGTTCCTTGAATCGTTGCCGTTGTTGGTATTACTGTTCGCCGAATCGCTATTGTTATTATTGTTCCTAGTATCGACGTTGCGCGACTCGTTTTTGTTATTACGGTTTTCGTTGTTATTCCGATTCTCCGGGTTGTTATTATTGCGGGCCTCCGGTGCATTGCGCTGTTCCGTATTGTTGCGCGAATCATTGTTGTTGCGTGATTCTACCGTTTTCCTCGGTTGCTCATTGACACTGGACTCATTCGCTGTAACAGGTTCGGCAACTGCTTCTTCCAGTTTTTTTCTGCCCTGTTTTTTTGCAGGTAATTTATCTTCCTTTTTAACAGGAACTGGTTTGAGATCGGGTTTAATTTCTTCTACCGGTTCTTTTTTCTCTACTTCCCTGTTCTGCAGAATCACTTGTTCTGAGGTGCCTGGAACTGCTGGTTTTACAATTCTCTTGCGTTTGCGTTTTTCTTCTTCTCCTGCCTTCCCATCGGCGGGTTCGAAAGCCTGGCCATCGAGAATTTTTGTGATGAGCTCTTTTTTTTCCAGTTTTTTAGCATTGGGGATTTTGAGCTGCTCTGCTACATCAAGCAACTCCGGAACGATCATATCGTTCAGTTGTGAAATATCGTACATAAAAACACTTGTAATGGGTAAATCAAAAAGCCAACTTAGATTGTGAAATAATGAAACCGAATCTGTTTGAAGGAACTTATATTGAACTGAAAAGCATGAGAGAATTGAACCAATCAGCTTAATTCCATTGCAATATTACCACAAATTTACAAATAGCAAAAATATTTTGCCTATGGTTTGGACGCAAATCTAATAATTTAGGAAGGTTTTACCAAATCTTACCAACCGGTAAAAATGTACAAATACCTCCCCAGGTAAGGGGCACAGCAGTCGGGATCTTCAGGTTCAAATCGTTGAATATTAACCCCCGAGATAACGTATAGTTGTCAAAAACAATTGAATTTCTTCAACTCATGGAAATGAACGCAACATATTAACGGTCAAATATCAATTTAAAGTGCATTCCCCGCGGAATATTTTCTGTTTTTCCTGCCATATTAATCAATTGCAGGTTGCGACTTATATACAACTGTTTTAATTTAATACTCAACAGATTGTTGTTAAAAAGATTGTTGCAAAAGGCGTACCCTCATGACGGGCTTGCAGTCAGATACCTGCTGACAAAGGATTACACGCGATTGACCAATTCCACACCCTGTTCAAATGCTGAAATGTTTGTCAATGTTATAGACGCAATTTCGGTCAATGCCTCGATGGTAAAGAATCCCTGGTGGGCGGTGATCAGTACATTAGGAAAACCGATCAATCGCATGATGAGGTCATCCCGGATTATTTCACCGGAATGATCGCTGAAAAATAACTTTTCTTCCTGTTCATACACGTCAATACCCAGCGAGCCCAGGCGGCCTGACTTTAAGGAGTCGATAGCCGCCTTCGCATCGAGCAGCGCGCCGCGGCTGGTATTAATAAGCATGGCGCCTGGTTTCATAGATAGCAACGTTTCGGCATTCATCAGGTGTTGCGTTAACTGCGTCAGCGGGCAATGCAGG
>JBBSSY010000113.1:0-8304 GCA_038241595.1 Chitinophagales bacterium
ATTACCCCAATAACCTGGTAACCTCATTAAGTGCGGTGAGTGGCATCGTCACCAACGGTACGGCTTCCAGGGCCGAATGGTCCATTGTTTCGCAACTGGCCAGGGTGAATTATAACTATTACGGCAGGTACTTTATCACCGCTTCCATACGCCGCGACGGTTCCTCCAGGTTTGGTGCCAACAACCGCTACGGCTATTTCCCGTCTGCGGCGGTGGCCTGGCGCGTATCGGATGAAAATTTCTTTAAAAATATTGGGTTCATTAACGAACTGAAGTTGCGTGCCAGTTACGGGCGCACCGGCAATAACAATATCGGCAACTATGCCTCCCTCGCTACGATCAATTACATCAAATATACAACCGGTGGCGCCGCCGTTGGCGGTTTTGCGCCGGGCGCCATACCCAATCCCAACCTGACCTGGGAAACACAGGAACAGGTAAATTTCGGTTTGGACGCCGGCTTTTTTAATGGCCGGATCAATTTCTCTGCCGACCATTTTAACTCAAGAAACCGTGACCTGTTGCTGAATGTCAACATACCGACTTCTACCGGCTTCAGCACGGCGTTGCAAAACATTGGTGAAGTAAAGAACACCGGTTGGGAGTTTGTACTGAGTACCGTAAACATCGACGGTAAAGAACTTCGCTGGAGCACCGACATCAACTTTTCTGCCTATAAAAACAAAGTCGTTAAATTAGGTCCGTCGGGTGACGATATCATTTCAGGTAATAATATTACACGCATCGGTCAGCCGATCGGTATGTTCTATGGCTTTATTGTCGATGGCATTTTTAAAAATGCTGCCGAGCTGGCCGCCGGTCCTGTTTATAACAAAGGGCTCGCAGACGACTCAAGGGTGGGTGATATCCGCTTCAAAGATGTCAGCGGGGCGAATGGTAAACCCGACGGGAAGATTGACAACAACGACATAACGATCATGGGTAGCCCATATCCAGATTTTTACTATGGCATCACCAACCGCCTGACCTACCAGAATTTCAGCTTCAGCTTTAACCTGGCGGGATCTTACGGCGCAGAGATCTACAGCAATGCGTCAGTCATCTACCGGCTGATCCGCTCACGCAGCCGGACCTTGTCTACGGAACGTAATTTCTGGAGATCGGAAGCCGATCCGGGAGATGGTAAAACACCACGGCCGGATGATGTGCCAAGAGGCGGTTTGCGTTTAGCCAGTTCGAGGTATCTCGACAACGGCTCATACCTGAGGATCAATAACGTGACGCTCGGTTATATCCTGCCTGAAAATATCTCGAAGGCGCTTACGCTTGGATCAATCCGCGTCTATGCAAGCGCGACCAACCCGTATATTTTCACCAAAAACCTGTCGTTCAATGCGGACGTCAGCGACAGTGGCAGCTCGCTTAATCCGGGCATCGACCGAAATAACTACCCCATCCCGAGAAGCATTGTATTTGGCTTAAACGTAGGTTTCTAGAAAGGCATTTTTGGAGCCTGAACGGGAAACCAGCCAGGTATTCTTCACAACTTATCATCGAATTATGAAAAATATATTTTATATCATCCTGATGGCATCGGTTCTTTCGATGTCATCATGCAGTAAAGGTTTTATAGAAAGACCCCCGGTTTCGTCCGTTACCATCGACGTATTGTACAAAACGGACAAGGACTACCAGGATGCAGTAATCGGTGCCTACCAGGCATTGCGTAACCAGTATGCAAATATGTGGCAGTTTGGTGACCTGCGCGGCGACGATGCCTGGATCCAGGTATCCAACCAGCCAAGCTCCATGGCCGTTGATGTGTTTTCAATCAACAGCAGCGATGCCCTGATGAACAACACGTGGATGAACTATTACATCGCAATAAACCGCGCGAATAACATCATTTCCAAGATCGCTACAGCAGATGTAAACGTCGTTAAGAACAAAGACCGCTACCTCGGTGAGGCCCGGTTCATCCGCGCCATTGCCTATTTTGACCTTGTTCGCATTTTCGGGGAGGTACAGCTTATTACCGGGGTGATCAGTGCCGAGGAGGCGTTGAAGACCCCGCGTACGGCCGTTGCGACGATTTACAATGATGTCATCATCAAGGACCTGCTCGATGCAAGCGCAAAACTGCCACTGGTATACACGGGTACCGAAGTCGGCCGTGCTACAAAAGGCGCCGCGAAAGCCATGCTGGGCAAAGTATATATGACGGTCAAGGATTTTGTGAAAGCCGAAGCGGTATTGCAGGAGATTACTACGGCACCGTATACCTATGCGCTGCTGCCAAACTTCAACGACCTGTTCGATTATACAAAAAATGAACACCACAGCGAATACATTTTCGACATCGAATACGAAGAAGGACTGGGCGGACTGGGAAGCGTTTTTACCAATTACTTTATGCCCAATGTAACGGCCCTGCTCAATTACTACAATATCAAGGGCGGCTTTAACGAATCGTTGTCGCCAACCACGTTGTTTGTTAACCTCTGGAACCCTTCCGATAAACGAAAAGACATCACGGTACAGTGTTGCGGATCCTGGAAGAACCCGACTACCGGGGTAGTAACGGTATTTAATTCAACCACGGCACAGTCATATACCATGAAATACATCACACCGGTATCTACCGGTGCCGACAGCCGCGCCAACTGGAAAGTAATCCGTTATGCAGACGTTCTTTTATTGTACGCGGAAGCGCTCAACGAAAATGGCAAAACAGCAGCTGCGCTGGCACCGCTCAACCAGGTTCGCGCACGTGCAGGTCTGGCCGCTTATACCGGTTTAACACAGGCGCAGCTGCGTGACAACGTGGCCACCGAAAGAAGATTTGAACTCGCCTTCGAGGGCCACCGCTGGTTCGACCTGGTGCGCACCGGTAAAGCGCTGGCGGCAACGGCTTCCGTAGGCATGAAAGATTACATGACTGTGTTCCCGGTGCCCCTGACCCAGATAAAAGTGATGAATAACCCGGCGGTGTTTCCGCAGAATCCTGGATACAATTAGTTTGTAGTTTATGGTTTGTAGTTTGTAGTTCCTAATCGCAAGAGCTTCTGTAAAGCTGATGCATCTTCACTGATCTAAAGAACTATAAACTTTAAACTACAAACCATAAACTTAAAAAGGCATTTATATTGTTAATCGCTCATTCAATTTCAACACATGGATAGAAGAGATTTCCTGCGTAACACCACCGTCATCGGCGGAGCACTTGCAGTGGGTGGCCCATCCCTAATGGCTAACCCGTTTACACCGGCGGCGGAACCCTGGTTCGGGCGCTCGGTGCGCTGGGCACAACTTGCCTTTGTAGAAAATGACCCTGGCAGGTATGACCCGGCGTTCTGGCTGAACTACTTTAAAAAGATCCATGCCGATGGCGCACTGCTGAGTGCAGGCGGCGTGGTAGCCTTCTACCCAACCGACATTCCGCTGCATCATCGCAGCGATACACTGGGAACAATGAACCCGCTGAAAGATATGGTGGATGGCTGCCGCAAGATGAATATGTCCGTCATATTAAGAACAGATCCGCATGCTGCCCGGCAGGATGTCTACGATGCGCATCCAGACTGGATCTCCGTGCTCGCGGACGGGACGAAACGCAGGCACTGGGCGAACCCTGAATTATGGGTGACCTGCGCTTACGGCCCGTATAATTTTGAGTTCATGACGCAGGTAAATAATGAGATCATGGAACGGTTTCAGCCCGATGCCATCTTCTCCAACCGCTGGGCCGGCCATGGTGTGTGCTACTGCGTACACTGCGTGGAAAACTTTAGAAAATTCTCCGGCGGCGAACTGCCTAAAAACATAGACCGCTTCGATGCCACCTATAAAAAATGGCTCGACTGGCGTATCGTGCGACTGAAAGCATTGTGGGATCTGTGGGACAGCGAGATCCGTAAACAAAATCCGACGTCGCGCTTTATACCAAACGGTTTCCCCGACAAATTGATGACGGGTAGGGATTCCGATTTCTTCTTCGCCGACCAGCAGGCTCGCAACGGCGTGATACCCCCCTGGTCTAATGCACTGGGTGCGAAGGAAACACGCGCCACCCTCGGCATGAAACCACAGGTTGGTATCTTCAGCGTAGGTGTGGAAGAAGAGTTCCGCTGGAAAGATTCGGTTCAAAGTGACGCCGAAATACGGATATGGGTAGCCGAAGGCGTAGCCAACGGGCTCTTGCCGTGTTTTGTGAAATTCGGTGCCTTTATTTATGACAAGCGCTGGATGGATACCGTGAGTGACATGTACCAGGTTTATTACCGCGGTGAAAAATACCTCCGCAATACGGCCAGCCTCGCACGGGTGGGCGTGGTGTATTCCGAACAGACAGACCGGAACTACGGTGGCAAGGCCTGGCAACAGAAAAGCCGCGACCACCAGACCGGCATGTACCATGCGCTGGTGGAGGCGCGGGTGCCTTTCGAAATGGTCAATGACCAGCTCTTTGAACCTGAAAACCTCAAAGCGTTTAAATTATTGATCCTGCCTAATATTGCGGCGCTTTCCACAAAACAGTGCGACCAGTTGCGCAAGTTTGTTGAACAGGGCGGCAGCCTGGTGGCTACCTTTGAAACGTCGTTGTATGATGAAGACGGCAAACAAAAAGCAGATTTTGGCCTGGCTGACATCTTCGGCGTATCGTTCAATAAAACCGTTGACGGGCCACTTCGAAACAGCTACCTTCGGCTAAAGGCCGATCCAGCGACGAAGCAGTTTCACCCGGTACTGAAAGGACTTGAAGATGCGTATCGCACCATCAACACGGTTTACCAGGTCAATGTAACGCCGAAGGGGGAATTCCCGAGCCCGGTAACGCTGATCCCGACATACCCGGATCTGCCGATGGAAGATGTTTACCTGCGGGAACCAGAAGGCAATACCCGCGAACTGTTTATGCGTGAAGCAGGCAAAGGCCGCGTGGTGTACATTCCGGGTGACATGGATCGTTCGTTCTGGCAGTTCCTGAACCCGGACCAGGGCAAACTGATCGGGAATGCAATCACCTGGGCGCTGAATGAAGAACCGGTTGTAACCGTGAAGGGCCCCGGCGTCATGGACGTTACCGTCTGGAAGCAGAAGCAGTCCATGACGGTGCACCTGGTCAATCTTACGAACCCGATGATGATGAAGGGCCCGTTCCGGGAACTCATCCCGGTGGAGGCGCAGGTTAGCATCAAGGTTCCGGCGAATGCAAAAGTGTCTGCCGTACGGTTGCTGATGGCCAACCAAACGCCAAAATTTGAACAAAGCAAAGGCATGATCACGCTGCATGTTCCAAAAGTGCTGGACCATGAAATTGTTGCGATAGATTTGGCATAAAAAGTTGACAAGTTGCCTGGCTAAAAGCGAAATCACTTTAAACTTTAAACTGTTGCTTGTGCGAGCAACTACAAACTATAAACCACAAACCATAAACTATAAACTATTCCTCGTGCGTAGCAACCTTAAACTTTAAACCTTAAACTTTAAACTGTTCTTGTGCAAGCAACTACAAACTATAAACTATAAACCACAAACTTTCCCCCCATGCCATGGACGCAGGTTACCAATCCGTTTAACAATATCTTCTTATCCGCACTGGTTGCGGTGCTGCCGATCATTGTCATTTTCTGGGCGCTGATCATTAAAAAAATGAAAGGGTACCAGGCAAGCCTGATCAGCACCGGGCTGGCCCTGCTGATCGCCATCTTCGTTTACCGCATGCCGGTAGGGCTGGCGTTGTTGTCCACCGCGAATGGTGCCCTGTACGGGTTGTTTCCGATTTGCTGGATCATCATCTCCGCGGTGTTCCTCTTTAACCTGACGATAAAAAGCGGGCAGTTTGAGATCATCAAACACTTCATGGCTTCGATCACTTCCGATCGTCGCATACAGGCGCTGCTGATCGCTTTTTCTTTTGGGTCGTTCCTGGAGGGTACCGCGGGCTTTGGCGCACCGGTGGCCATCACCGCGGCCATGCTGGTGGGATTGGGATTTAATCCCCTTTATGCTGCCGGTATTTGTTTGATCGCGAATACTGCGCCCGTGGCATTTGGTGCAATCGGAATACCGATCACGGTGGCGTCGCAGGTAACGGGCTTGCCGGAAATGGCGATCTCGCAAATGGTGGGCAGAACGCTTCCCATCCTCTCGCTGCTGCTGCCGTTTTACCTCATCATCCTCATGTCTGGTTTTAAGAAAGCGGTAGACGTGTGGCCGGCCATCATGGTGTCGGGCATTTCTTTTGCCTTTCTACAGTGGTTCTCGTCCAATTATCTTGGTCCGGCACTGCCGGATGTATTTGCGGGACTGGGTTCCATCATTGCACTGATTGTATTTCTTAAATTCTGGAAGCCAAAACAGATCTGGCGTTTTAGCAACGAGGCACCACCGACGATCATTACAGACGTTTCATATACCACCGGGCAGATCGTAAAAGCCTTTTCGCCGTTTATCCTGCTAACCATTATGATCATTGCGTGGGGCATGACGCCGATTAAAAATGTATTAAATGCAATCGGCCAGGTACAATTTGAGGTTCCGGGTCTGCACAACGCGATCCTCGATACCAAGGGCAACCTGATCGCGCATATCTTTAAATTCAACTACCTGTCTGCCTCCGGCACCGCCATCTTTATTTCTGCCCTGATCGCCATTCCCCTTGTCGGACTCCGCTTTGGCGAAGGCATGAAGGTCTTTGGCGATACGCTTAAACAACTGAAATTCCCGATCATCACCGTGGCTACCGTGTTGGGATTTGCATACATCGTGAACGATTCCGGCATTACCATCACGATGGCCGAGGCCCTCGCCAATACCGGTTTCCTGTTCCCGTTTTTTGCACCGGTGCTTGGGTGGCTGGGCGTTTTTATTACGGGTTCCGATACATCGGCCAATGCTTTGTTTGGCAAACTGCAATATGCAACGGCTACCTCTATCGGCGTGGACCCCGTCGTCACCGTGGCCGCCAATGTGTCGGGTGGTGTGGTTGGTAAGATGATCTCACCCCAATCTATAGCCGTAGCGGCAGCCGCGGGTGGACTCATCGGTAAAGAGTCGGAATTGTTCCGCTTTACCGTAAAGCATAGTTTTTTTATGCTCATCATTATCTGTTTTATCGTGCTTGCACAGGCCTATCTTTTCCAGTGGGTGATCCCGACTTATCACATGATCGATACCAGGGCGGCCGCTGTGGTGGCCGACATGTCAAAGGGGTATGTTTATCTCTCTATACTGCTCGCCGCACTTGTCGCCCTGGCTGCTTTCGTAGTGATCGCGGGCAAGAAAACAGGTACAAAAAGACCCGATAATAATTTAAGCATCATAAAATAAATATAACCGATGAACGAACCAATGCGTAAATACATGAAGGTGGGCCTCGTGCACTTCATGGCCTACCCGGCAACCATGAAGGGCGAGGGCCCGGTGGTGGAAACAATCAAAAAAGTAGTGCTCGACGAGTATTTTTCAGCGATAGAAATTACCACGATTCGGAACCCGGAGGAACGCACCGCGGTAAAAAAGATGCTGGAAAGTTCACACATGACGGTCGCGTATGGTGCGCAGCCACGGTTGCTAACAACCGGTTTAAACATCAACGACCTCAACGAGGAAGGCAGGCAGCGTGCGCTGGCAAACCTGAAAGAAGGCATCGATGAGGCCTATGAAGTGGGCGCATCCGGTTTTGCTTTTTTAAGCGGCAAATATGAAGAGGCGACGAAAGAAGAATCCTTCCAGGCGCTGGTAAACTCCACCAACGAGATCTGCGCCTATGCAAAAAGCAGAGGTGCCATGAAGATTTCGCTGGAAGTCTTCGACTTCGATGTTGACAAACGGAGCCTGGTCGGTCCCGCTGATATTGCGTTGCGGTATGCGCAGGAAATTCGCAGGCAGCATGATCATTTCGGCCTGATGGTTGACCTGAGCCATATTCCGTTGATCCATGAGACCAATGAAGAAGCATTGCTGCCGGTGAAAGATTATATAACGCATGCGCATATCGGCAACTGCGTGGTAAAAAGTTCGGAAATGGCAGCTTACGGTGACGTACACCCGCGATTTGGTTTCCCGAATGGCGAGAACGACGTGGACGAAGTAGTGGCGTACCTGCGTGTCTTGCTCGACATCGGCTACCTGAATACCGAGAAACCGCCCATCGTCAGTTTCGAAGTTAAACCCTTCGGCGACGAAGACCCGGATGTAGTCATCGCCAGCGCCAAACGCACGCTCAACGAAGCCTGGGCAAAATTATAAATAGCCAGGCACTAACAATCTGAAAGTTGATTGCTGATTGCTGATTTCTGATTTCTGATTTCTGATTGCTGATTTCTGATTGCTGATTGC
>JBBSSY010000114.1:0-8301 GCA_038241595.1 Chitinophagales bacterium
ATGCGAAAGGGCAATCAGAAATCAGAAATCAGAAATCAGCAATGGTCAACCATAAATCACATCTTATTTTTCTTTTCACTTTTGATTTTTGGAGTTTTTTTGACTTCATGCAGTAGCGGGTATCCAAAAAAAGAAGCGACGGCAGAAGCCGCAGTGCCGCAAAATGCGAGCAAACATTCCGATGCATTCAATGGTGGTATGAGGAATCTGCTGAATGGTTATGATTCTCTGAAAATGGCCCTGGTCGATTATGACACAACCCGCGCCAACGCGGCGGCTACGCTGGTGGTTAACTATTTGGACAGCCTTCCCTTGCAGGAATTGAAAATGGATTCAGCAGGGAGCGCCCAGGCGACGCAGGCTGTAAAAGAATTCATTAAGAAAACCGCAAAAATTCTGATTAGTGATACTACGCTGGAGCTCAAAAAGAACCGATTTGAAAAGATCTCGGCCGATCTCTACACATTTATAAAATCCGTGCAGTATGACCGCCAGGTCATCTATCACCAGCACTGCCCCATGGCCTTTAATGGCGATCAGGAGGCCTACTGGATCAGCACCAGCCCAGTGATCGTGAATCCATACCTGGGCCGGAAACATCCCAAATACAAAGATGCGATGCTTGCGTGCGGTGACGTGACAGATTCGCTGGATTATTCGAAATAAATGTAAACCGGGGCGGCAGGAGGGAAGGCGAGTACTACCTGGATGGTACTGTGGACAACTATAAACAATTTTTAGGCAACGGTGTAATTAAGTAACGCATCCATCTGTGTACTAACTGGCTGTCATGTTTAAATCTATTCTCTTTATTGCTGGGCTGGTCTTTCTTTCCCGGGAGCCGCTTACCGCGCAAAATAAATATACGCTCAGTGGGTATATCAAAGACTCCGCCTCCGGCGAAACGCTGATCGGCGCGACCATAGCGGTAAACGGAGCGGGGAGGGGCGTTAATTCCAACCAGTATGGCTTTTACTCCATTACCCTGCCGGCCGGTAAGTATTCCATCATTTGTTCCTATGTTGGTTTTCGGACTCAGCAACAACTTATAGACCTTGGCAGGAGCCAGTCCGCGGCTTTTTTGATGTCGCCCGTGGTGACAGCAAATATAGAAGTTGTGGTTACCGCAAAGCGGCGCGATAACAATGTAAAAAACGCGCAGATGGGCCGGATCGACCTGTCTATGGCGCAGGTACGGTCGGTGCCTGTTATATTTGGCGAGGTTGACATCATGAAGACGCTTCAGTTGCTGCCGGGCGTTCGCAATGCCGGGGAGGGGAACACCGGATTCTATGTACGGGGTGGTGGACCCGATCAAAACCTGATCATGCTCGATGATGCCGTGGTGTATAATTCAGGACATCTGTTCGGCTTTTTCTCCATTTTTAATGGCGATGCCATCAAAAACGTCTCCCTGATCAAAGGCGGCATGCCGGCCCAGTATGGTGGCCGGCTTTCATCGGTGCTGGACGTGGCTATGAAGGAAGGTAACAGCAACAAAATTCAGGTAGACGGCGGTATCGGCCTCATCGCCTCCCGGCTCTCCATCCAGGGACCCATAAAAAACAACAAAGCATCCTTTATTGTTTCTGCCCGCCGTACCTACATCGACGCACTGGTAACGCCGTTTGTAAAAAAGACCAGCCAGTTTTACGGCTCCGGCTATTATTTCTATGACCTCAATACCAAGGTAAATTATACCTTTTCCGAAAAAGACAGGTTGTACCTCAGTGGTTATTTCGGCCGCGATGTGTTCGATTTTAAAAACGCCCAACGATCTTTCAACGCCAATATTCCCTGGGGCAATTCTACCGCCACCCTGCGCTGGAACCATGTCTTCAACAGGAAACTGTTTGCCAACACCACCCTTGTCTACAACGACTATAAATTTGCTTTCAATGGTGCGCAGGATAATTTTAACATCAGCCTGGCCTCGGGCATCAGGGACCTGACTGCCAAAATGGATTTCGATTACTACCCGGCGCCGCAACACAAAATCAAATTTGGCGGCTTATATACCCACCATCGCTTTGCACCGAATATTTTAACAGGTAAACAGGACAGTGTTGAATTCAAGCCGAATACAAACAGCATGAAATTCGCCAACGAATCGGCCATTTACGTGCAGGATGATTGGGAACTCAGCGACAAAACACTCATAAATCTTGGATTGCGTTACAGCAATTTTGAACAGGTGGGGCCTTACACCTTATTCAACCGGGATGCTTATGGCAACAAACTCGACAGCGTCGTATTTGGTCAAAGAAAACGGGTGAAGTCGTATGGCGGTTTCGAACCGCGTGCCACCATGCGTTATACCCTGAACGACCAATCGTCGCTGAAGGCATCTATTACCCGCAACCTGCAATACATCCACCTGGTAAGCAATGCGGGCTCAACCTTGCCAACAGACCTTTGGGTGCCGAGCACGTACCGGGTGAAACCACAGCGCAGCTGGCAATACAGTGCGGGATATTTCCGCAACTTTAAAGACAACATGTTGGAAACATCAGTTGAATGGTATTATAAGGACATGCAAAACCAGATCGAATACCGGGAAGGCTATACGCCGTCGCTGAAAGACCCGGAAGAAGATTTTGTCTTTGGTAAGGGCTGGAGTTATGGCGCTGAATTTTTTATCAACAAGGTGAAAGGGCGTTTTACCGGCTGGTTCGGATACACGCTTTCGTGGACCTGGCGCAAATTCCCGGATCTAAATGGCGGTGAAAAATACCCCGCCAAATATGATCGCCGGCACGATCTGTCCCTGGTCGGGATGTACGCAATCAACAAAAAGTGGAAAGCGTCGGCCGTCTTCGTATATGGTACCGGCAATGCCACCACGCTGCCCGAGCGATTTTACATTATTAATGGTGTCCTCACGCAGGAATACAGCAAGGTTAACCAGTACCGGCTTGCTGCGTACCATCGCCTCGATCTCTCCGCCACCTATACCCCCATTCAAAAAAAGCCGCGGCGACTTAAGAGCAGTTGGGTGTTCAGCGTTTACAATACCTACAGCCGCCTTAACCCGTATTTTGTCTATTTTGACCAGGAGGGTAGTCCTTATAATAATACCCTGAAAGTCTCCGCCAGGCAGGTTTCCCTGTTTCCGGTGATCCCGTCGGTGACGTGGAATTTTGTGTTTTAGGGGTATCAGCTATCAGCTATCAGCTATGAGCTATCAGCTATGAGAAACGAATAATTCAGCCTCAATGTTGAAAATAAGCTCAGTTCAAATTCAAGGCCCAATAACCAATGTTCAATAAAAATTGAGGCATTAATTCATATAAGCCAGCTTACACTGGTTTCGGACAGCTTATAATTTATAGCTGATAGCTGAAAGCTGATAGTTCATAGCTGACGGCCCTTCCTCCAAATCCTTTTCGTTAAGTCAATTTCATTCCTTACCTTGTACAGGCTTCTCTATTCCAAAATCTATAACCTTGCACGTATGAAAAATCTTACCGATTTGTCCGAAATGAAGGATATTCAGATTAAAATTCTTGATAACAACGAGATTCTGTCCTGGATCAAGAAATGGAACATCTATCCATACCAGTTTATTGAAGCCTACAATGCCGTTAAGGTAAAAACGATTAGTAAAATCGAAGAGTACCTGCAGGAAAAAGGGTTGATCAATACATCCATTCATGAGGAGGCCAGCGCCACCGTGTAATCCTGCGTATTCTTTAACACTTTGTGTTGCCTGCAGGTAAGGCGGTTAACAGTTCATGTTTTTGTGTTAGCTGTGTGTAGCAGTTCTCAAACTTTCCCGGTATTTTTTCCGTACTTTTTCTATCCCCGCGATGCCTGCAGATTGATGGTAAAGATGATTCTTCACCTGTAAATCAATCAATATGAAAAAGCTCCTGTTTACCGATCCAAACAACTGGGCAGCGCTCGTTGCCCGGATTACGCTTGGCCTGGTTGTTTTCCCACATGGCGCCCAGAAATTGTTCGGCTGGTTTGGGGGATTTGGTTTTGAAGGTACGATGGGGTACATGACCGGCCAAATGCACCTGGCCTGGATCACAGGCTTCCTCGTAATCCTTATCGAATCCGTCGGCGCCATTCTTCTTATCGCGGGCTTTATCACGCGCTTTTTTGCCTTCGCAATCTTCTGCAATTTTATTGGAATTATGATGCATTCAAACCTGGACAATGGTTTCTTTATGAACTGGGATATGCTGCCAGACCGTTCAGAAGGCTACGAGTATCACATCCTGATACTTGGCGTAGGTCTGGTACTGATGATCACCGGCGGGGGAAAATGGAGTATTGACACGCTAATTTCTGGTGTAAATGGTTCGTCCCGAAAGGAAAGGAACTTTGTTTCTTCACCAGCATCCGTCAATGCATAAGGATAATATCAATGTAACAGTCGATGATTTAAATGGTATAAGATTTGAACGGTATGGATGTTTTGATGTAATATTATGGTCTCCTGCATAAATTTATCGCCTTCCCGAAAGTATATGAGGTTTATGAGTAGCTAAATTGCAGGTTTTAACAATATACTCAATTCAGTGATCGTTTACTATTCTTATTTAATCAAAGCTCTTCACTGTTCCTATGATAACACTTAATTGGTATGTCGCATATACCAAAGCGCGTTGTGAACAAAAAGTCGCTAATTTTCTTTCTAAGAAACATTATAGAAATTATTGTCCGCTCCAAAAAGTAGAGAACTATTGGAGCGACTGGAAGAGAACAACGTTGGAACCCCTTTTTCCTTCATTCGTATTCGTACAAATTCCGGAATCAGAGCAAAAACATGTGGTGGCAGTCTCCGACGTGCTGAGTTTTATCCACTGGCGGGAAAAGCCAGCGGTTATTCCTGATGAAGAAATTATGGCCATCATGCAGTTTCTTCAAGACCACGACCACGTAAAACTGATTCACAACCGGCAGCCGGATGAATTTCTCGGCGCGGCACATAAACTTTTTTCGACCGAACCTACACTGCAGTCTCTGCATAATGCTACGAAGATTGAACTGCCAACGCTCGGTTACTTTATTTATACGCCTTTTAAGGCTGAAACCGTAACTATGCCACGGCTTGGCAACGGATCCATTGCTTTTTAAGGCCGAGTTTCCGAGAGCCAGCCTTCGCACGTTATTCATATTGATTATCAATCAGTTAAAAGTTAAAATCTCCAACAACAATCATTTTACCCCTCCTTTTTTGGGCGGATCGGTTGCTTTCACCTACATTTGTGCCGTCGCCGGAAACATCTAAAGGTTAAAATACGCCCAGCTGTGGCTCCCTTGTTTCGCGACATCCCATTAAATTCTTCTCTTACTATTCATTGATTTTTACTAACCCGTTTGGTCATTTTTAATTTAAAAATGTAGTGTATGTATTCGTATGAGCTGTTAGAACCGGGCTGTTATTACCTAATCCAGGAAAAAGAAAATGCCGCCTTAACGATGATCAAGGTTACCATGGAAACGGATCATTGCATGTATGTTTCAGTATTTGGCGAAACATTGGGCCTTGAGTGGAAACGCAAAACCGACCTGATTTTTGATATTATTGAATTGCTGAGCGATCAGGCCGTTAAGCAATGGGAAGCTCTGTATAATAATAATGAGGACGCCTTTAATTATGAAGAAGGCGAAGAATAAAGCGTTTCTGTTTTAAAATTTATCGTTTATAGTTAGTTTCGGGTTGTAAAGGTCAAAATCGGGGATCGTACCGGCTAAAAGTTTGGGTGTGTTTTTTAATAGATATCCCCTATTTTTGCCCACCTTGAAATTCAATCTGAACTAAGCTATATGGAAAAATTGATCTACCTCGTTCCCCTGATGGGAGTCATCGGGTTGTTGTACACATTTGTAAAGTTTGCATGGGTCTCAAAACAGGATCCTGGCAATGAACGGATGAAGGAGATCAGTACTTATATAGCAGAAGGCGCCATGGCGTTCTTAAAAGCGGAATGGAAGATCCTCTCCTATTTTGTGGCAATCGCGGCAGTTTTACTGGCTTTCATGGGAAGCCGCAATCCAAATTCACATTGGTCTATCGCCGTTGCATTCGTTCTCGGTGCTTTCTTTAGTGCCCTCGCCGGCTATATCGGAATGAGGATTGCCACCAAGGCGAATGTGCGCACGGCACAGGCAGCCCGTACCAGCCTCGCAAAAGCGTTAAATGTTTCTTTTACAGGTGGTTCTGTCATGGGACTTGGTGTTGCCGGCCTGGCAGTGCTTGGCCTGGGCGGTTTATTTATCATCCTTAAAATGATCTTCGCACCCGACGCGGCCGTTAACTCGGAAGAAATGGTTCGCACCATCGAAGTGCTCACCGGTTTTTCCCTTGGTGCAGAGTCCATTGCACTGTTTGCACGCGTTGGCGGTGGTATCTATACAAAAGCTGCCGATGTGGGCGCTGACCTTGTTGGAAAAGTGGAAGCCGGAATTCCGGAAGATGATCCGCGCAACCCGGCTACTATCGCCGATAATGTAGGCGATAACGTAGGCGATGTGGCAGGGATGGGCGCTGACCTTTTCGGTTCCTATGTGGCTACGGTCCTTGCAACCATGGTACTCGGTCAGGAAACAATTTCCCAGGACAATTTTGGCGGCATGGCCCCGATCCTCCTGCCAATGCTTATCGCAGGTGTGGGTATCCTTTTTTCAATTGTCGGAACTTTTTTGGTAAAGATCAGCGACTCGGCGGGCATCAGTACGCATGTGGTGCAGCGGGCCCTCAACCTGGGTAACTGGGGATCGATTGTATTAACGGCACTGGCCTGTATTGGCCTGGTATGGTACCTGCTTCCTGAAACCATGTCGCTCCGCGGTGTGGAGTTTACGAAATGGGGTGTGCTTGGTGCCATTGCGGTTGGTCTTGTGGTTGGAACATTGATGAGCATGATCACGGAATATTATACAGCCATGGGCAAAGCGCCTGTGTTGTCGATCATACGGCAGTCATCCACCGGTCACGCAACCAATGTAATTGGCGGACTGGCCGTGGGTATGCAGAGTACATTCTTTCCGATCATCGTATTGGCCGCCGGTATCTGGGGCGCCAACGAATGTGCCGGTTTGTATGGGGTGGCCATTGCTGCAGCGGGTATGATGGCCACCACGGCTATGCAGCTCGCAATCGATGCGTTTGGTCCAATTGCCGATAATGCCGGTGGTATTGCGGAAATGAGTGAACTACCGAAAGAAGTTCGTGAAAGAACGGATGTGCTGGATGCGGTGGGCAACACCACGGCGGCAACGGGTAAAGGTTTCGCCATTGCATCGGCTGCATTAACGGCCCTCGCACTCTTCGCCGCTTATGTCGGTGTGGTGGAACACAATGGTTATGAAATGAAAGGCATTGACATATACAAAGCGAAAGTACTTGCCAGCCTGTTCATCGGTGCGATGATTCCATTTATCTTTTCATCACTCGCCATCCAGGCGGTAGGAGAAGCGGCGATGGCCATGGTTGAAGAAGTTCGCCGGCAATTCCGGACCATCCCGGGCATCATGGAAGGTACGGGCAAACCTGAATATGACAAATGCGTGGCGATCTCCACCGATGCGTCCATCCGTAAAATGATGCTGCCAGGGGCGATTACTATCTTGTCCCCACTGATCATTGGCTTTTTGCTTGGACCAGAAGCGCTCGGTGGATTCCTGGCGGGTGCCACCGTGAGTGGTGTGCTGATGGGTATCTTCCAGAATAATGCGGGAGGGGCCTGGGACAATGCCAAAAAATCATTTGAAAAAGGCGTTGACATCAACGGCCAGATCTATAAGAAAGGCAGCGATCCGCACAAAGCGGCCGTTACCGGTGATACCATTGGTGATCCTTTTAAAGATACTTCGGGGCCTTCGATGAATATCCTCATCAAGTTAATGTCTATTGTATCACTCGTTATTGCACCCACGCTGGCAAATGTTCACAAGGAAGACCCGTTTTCCACGAAATCAGACAAGAAAAACATTCACTGGCAGGCGAAGCCGGCTATAAAGGATGTAAAGACTGACAGAACCCTGACGATTAAGTAATCGCTGAGATATTTTTTATTGCAAAAAGGTCCCGCTGGTTCAGCGGGACCTTTTTTAATTGAATGATGGAATATTTTATGCTGTGGGTTTGTCTTCGCTTTGGGTTCTCCGCCAGGACTTTGTGGGAAGCAGAATTTTCAGGGGGAATTAGATATAAGGTTCATAGTTTATCAATTAATCATTTAATCACAGTTCAGACAAAACCCGCGCAGAGAACCTGTATGTTAAAGTACCTGGAGCGGTGACCTCGGCGGGGAAGTCTGTATGCATGTTGGGGAAGCCAAATAA
>JBBSSY010000115.1:0-8248 GCA_038241595.1 Chitinophagales bacterium
GGTTACGGCCCCTGTTTCTACAGGGGCCTACTTATTTCCGGGAAGAAATGGGATATAAGACGGGGAATTAATTGCGCTGCGCAGATGAAAAGACTACGTTACAAAGTCCATACGCCACTCCGGAACTTAGAATATCTGCAATGATATCTCCCAGGTCGAAACTTCTATTGGGAATATAATACTTCTGAATGTACTCGATGATGATTCCATTGGCACATGCGCCAAGAAATACGATAAAAAAGAAAGTTGCCCGTTGACGGCTGGAGACCGCTTTTTTATTAAGATAGGCACACCAGGAAAAAACCAGGATACCGAAGATGATGATATGGGCTATTTTGTCGAGGCCGGGAATGCTGAAAGACTCGGTCGATGGGAAAGAGTGACCAGGTAAACATAATAAAACCTGGATGAAAATAGTCCAGGTTAGCGCAATAAACAGAGATCCGAAAACTTTAGACAAAGGCGACAGTATTTCCTTCAAATCTAAAACATTTAGCGGTATGATGAGCGCCACTCAAAAAGGTGATCAGGTTTTTACGGTTCCGAGCACATACATCTGTTCCATAGTCGGGGCTTCACTGCCGCCTCTTTTTTCCAGCGTAATGGCAAAACCCTGTGCGTTTGGAATATTTTTCATCCTTACCAGCACCGTAGCATTCTGCGTATCAAACACTCCGGCGCTTACTGGTTTCCCATCTACCAACGCCCAGAGCTGGAACTGTTTTCCGGAAGCCGGTTCGGGCATGCGGTTAACCATGAGGTAGACATCCTTATTACTCAAGTTCCAGTAAACCGTGGCCAGACTGGTTGGTGCCGGGCTGGTCGGAACGTTGCTGCCGGGCAATTTTACGATGGCCATATCCGGGTTCCGGATGATCGCCAGGTCGGTTTCAAAGCCTTGTAACTTAGCCTGCAGCGTCGTGTTATTCGCTGCCAATTGCTGCTGGCTGGCTACTAGTTGCGTATACCGGTCGTTGTATTCTTTATACCGGTTGAAGAAGTAAAAGTTGAGGATGGTACTGCCAACGAGCAGTATAACCGAAGCAGCTACCAGGTAACGCATCCAGCGAAGTGCTGACCGTGATCCGTCAGGATGCATACCGACGACTTTTGCATCTGATGATGGTAATGGCGCAACAGGTAATGATGATTCGGTATTAATATGGAGTGAAGCAAATATTTTGTCTTTGAGGAAAGCCGGTGGTTCAATCGCCTCCGTAAAGGCATCCTGTTCCAGTGAATTTTCGAACTGGTCCCTGGCGGCACGTACCTCGGCATGCTCAGCGCAAAGCCTTTCAAATTCAGCCTTTTCCGCTGCATCTGCGAGGCCCAACACATAGCTTTCAACTATGCCACTTGATATGTATTCCTGTATGTTCACTTTAGATGTTCTCTGAGTTGTATCAATGCAGTACGTATTCTTGTTTTAACCGTGCCTAAGGGTATTTTTTCTATTTGTGCAATTTCTTCGTGTGTGTATCCTTTATAATATGCGAGATCTATTAATGTTCGTGATTCAACTTTTAATTTTAATAATACTTTTTTGAAACCAATGCCATCCACGTTTGTATGTGTAGACTGCCCTGAAACACTCAAAGGAAGTGTTTCAGGCAGTTCCTGATTTTTTTTGCTATTCTGATACGATTTTGAACGCAGGAAGTCGATAGATGCATTCCTGGCGACGTTCAGCATCCAGGTAAACAATCTTCCTTTGGTCGGGTCATAACTATCTATCCTTCTCCAGATATTAATAAATACCTCTTGAAGCACATCGCTGGCCAAATCCTGATCCGGTATAATTTGTAAAATGATGGTGTACAGGGCCCCTGAATAATTATTGTACAAGTAGGTAAAAGAATGGTTATCCCGTTCTTTTAACATCTTTATTAATTCAGGTTCAGAATATGTTGGAGTGGTTCCCAATAAATCAGTATGATTATTAGCGCAATATAGTCAAATCATTCATATTTCAAACCACCCATACATATACGAAGTATCTGCAGGGGTGGTTTTAGACCATTATCAAAAAAAATTATGATACCAGGGCTTTGTAACCCGCTGCGTCTGGTAGGGATGTAATGTCAGTTGGATTGGTGATGGTCATTTTTATCATCCAGCCTTTTCCATAGGGATCGGTATTGATGAGCTCCGGCGAATCTGCCAGGGCCGGATTAACCTCAACGATTGTACCGGCAGCAGGCAGATAGAGGTCGCTCACCGTTTTAACCGCCTCAACTGTACCAAAGATGGCACCGGCCTCCATTGATTTTCCTTTTGATTCTATTTCCACAAAAACAATATCGCCCAATTCGCTTTGTGCAAATTCCGTGATGCCAATCGTTGCCGTATCGCCTTCCAGCAAAATCCATTCATGATCTTTTGTGTATCGCAGGTTATCCGGGAAATTCATGATGTATTGTTTATGAGCTACAAGATTAAGGAATTATTTATTACCATGAGAAAGGATTCGCTCCCTCGTAGATTATATAGGCGATAAATATGATGCCTGCTTACGGAAATTCGTGTTGCTCAAAATAAAGCAGTACATGGTCCTTTATAAAGTTCTCCTGTTCGATCATCGTCATGTCGGGCATCGTTTTCAATTGGCGGAAGTGCGGCCAGCCATCTTTATCAACGCCGTGAATTTCGTAATACCCGCTCTGCGAAAGGAGTGAACAAACAGCGATGTGCATGAGATCCTGTTTTTGCTCTTTCGTGAATTTGGGTCGGATGTCACCAAATTCCTGAATGCCGATGAGGAACAGCACCGTTTCAAGGTCGGGTTTTTTTCCAAACCGGTCAACCAGCTTCGCTTCCAGGTTCCACCACCGCGTTTGCAGATCATCTTGTATTTCCATGGTGTAAAGATACGGTGAAGCAGGAAAGATTGGGATACAGGTTTATCCGCTAAGCGTTAGTTACACTTCGAAGATTAAACTATTTTCGCAGCAAATCAGAAACAGATGTTACAGGTACCGTTTATTCGTGAAAATACGGCGTTGGTAAAAGAACGACTGACGCTTAAAAATTTTCACAAGCTTGAATTGGTCGATGAAGTGATCGGGCTGGATAACCAGCGCAAGAAATTACAGTTTGAAAAAGATGAATTACTGGCAAAAGTAAATTCCATCTCCAAAGAAATCGGGCAGCTCATCAAGTCCGGTCAAAAAGAGGCGGCAGAAAAAACAAAACAAGAAGTTGCTGCCATCCGTGACAAACTCAGCGATGGACAACAACTTACTAATATCGAAAATGCCATCCACGATATCCTGGTACAGATCCCGAATTTGCCTGCGGCCAGCGTTCCGCCCGGTAAAACACCGGAGGAAAATGTAATGATCCGGGAAGGTGGTGTAATTCCGGTACTATATGACGAAGCGGTTCCGCACTGGGAACTCGCCAAAACATACAACCTGATCGATTTTGAACTCGGTAATAAAATTACAGGTAGCGGTTTCCCGGTTTATAAAAACAAAGGGGCAAGGCTTCAGCGCGCACTCATCCAGTATTTCCTGGATTACAATGTTGCCGCCGGTTACAGGGAATTTTCCCTGCCGTTGATGGTGAACGAAGAATCTGCATATGGTACCGGCCAACTGCCCGATAAGGAAGGACAAATGTACCATGCTACTGAAGACAATTTATACCTTATTCCGACGGCAGAAGTTCCTTTGACAAATATTTACAGGAATGAAATTCTGAGACCTATCGACCTGCCTATAAAAATGACTGCTTATACTCCCTGCTTCCGTCGCGAAGCGGGAAGTTATGGCAAGGACGTTCGTGGATTAAACCGGTTGCACCAGTTTGACAAGGTGGAGTTGGTGCAGCTTGTTCACCCGGATAACAGTTATGATACGCTGGAAGAGATGGTGGTACATGTAGAAAAATTGCTGAAAGAGCTGCAACTGCCCTACCGCATCCTGAAGTTATGCGGTGGAGACATGGGTTTTACCTCCGCGCTAACCTACGACTTTGAAGTATACAGTGCGGCACAGGAAAGGTGGCTTGAAGTGAGCTCTGTATCTAATTTTGAATCATACCAGACCAACCGGATGAAGATCCGGTTTAAAGATGTGGTAACCGGCAAAACCCTGCTCCTGCATTCCCTGAATGGAAGTTCGCTCGCCCTGCCACGGATCGTAGCCTGCCTGCTGGAAAACAACCAATCCAAAGAGGGAATAAAATTACCAGGCGTTTTGGCAAGTTATCTGCCTGGTTTCCCTACTGACAATGGTTCACCGATGCTGCTTAGGCAAGGTGATACTTCCATAAATGCGGTATAGCATTCGAAAAATAACAATAGGCCTTCCAAACCGGAAGGCCTATAATTTTAATATAGCCGCAAACAAATTGCCTATATCTAATGACTAAAGTAACCGTTGAAAGCAGTTGAAAAACAACTTTAAACCTTAAACTTTAAACCATAAACTTTTTTCTAGTCGTTCCAACCTTTTTTGGCGGATCCCTCTTTAATAGCAGCCAGTGCTTTGGCTTCAGAGAGCATGGTAGTAAGCTTGTTGCCTTTGCCATCGTTGCCCTGGGCCATGTAACCTCCGCGGGAAGTTTTTGTAATCACTGCTTCTTTCATCGGAACATTTTTTTCCTTTGTTTTTACATTGTAAGCTGTGATTGCTGCGTCGTTGGACATAAGTGTATAATTTAATGATTAGTAATATTCAGGGCCAAAGATCGTTGTATGATTACCGCCCGAGTATTAAAATTAGTCAATTTCTCGTTGATCAGCCTAAAAAATGCCATGTTAAGTGCATTACAATCGCGTACTAAGCGTTAAACTTTAGCAAATTTGCCTAAAAACGCTGCCTGAAGCCGACCGTCAGATGTCAAGCTTCGCATATTTAGCATGGGTTTCGATAAAATCCCTGCGTGGAGCCACTTCATCACCCATCAGCATGCTAAATACAAGATCAGCTTCTGCGGCACTTTCAATGGTCACCTGCTTCAGGGTACGGGTATCAGGGTTCATGGTTGTATCCCACAACTGCTGTGCATTCATTTCCCCCAATCCTTTGTAACGCTGTATCGTCACACTGTCTTCTTTGCCGTTAGCAAATTTTTCGATCCAGGATTTACGCTGTTCTTCGTTCCAGGCGTAACTCTGGTCTTTACCTTTTTTAACCAGGTACAATGGGGGTTGGGCGATGTATACATACCCCTGCTGAACCAATTCTTTCATATACCGGTATATAAATGTCAGGATGAGTGTGGCGATATGACTTCCATCCACATCAGCATCCGTCATAATGATCAATTTGTGATAACGAAGCTTTACGATATTCAACGCCTTCGGATCTTCCGGCGTGCCGACGGTTACGCCCAGCGCGGTATAAACGTTTCGTATTTCTTCGTTCTCGTAGATCTTGTGTTCGAGCGCTTTTTCCACATTCAGAATCTTGCCCCGGAGCGGCAGGATTGCCTGGAAGCTGCGATCGCGGCCCTGTTTGGCGGTGCCACCGGCCGAATCACCCTCCACCAGGTACAACTCGCAGCGATCAGGATCCCTTTCCGAACAATCGGCCAGTTTACCCGGCAAACCGCCCCCGCTTAACACGGTTTTACGCTGTACCAGTTCGCGGGCCTTTTTAGCGGCCACACGTGCCTGCGCAGCGAGAACCACTTTCGCGATGATGTTTTTTGACTCACGCGGATTTTCTTCCAGGTAAGCTTCCAGTACGCGCGCAACGGTTGTTTCAACCACGCCGCTCACTTCATTGTTACCCAGTTTGGTTTTTGTCTGGCCTTCAAACTGGGGCTCGGGAACTTTCACCGAAATGATCGCACTAAGACCTTCCCTGAAATCATCACCCTCTATTTCAACTTTTGCTTTTTCGAAAAGACCCTGTTTTTCCCCGTAGTTCTTAAAAACGCGGGTGAGTGCCCGGCGAAAACCGGTTACATGGGTACCGCCTTCAATGGTGTTGATGTTATTTACGTAAGAAAAAATATGCTCCTTGAAATCATCGTTGTAAGTCAGGGCAACCTCAACGGCTACATTGCTTACCGGGTCATGGCCTTCCACAAACAGCGTGTTCGGGATAAGTGGGTTACGCTTGCCGTTTTTATCCAGCATCTCTACAAATTCTACAATACCGCCTTCGCTGTAGAAAAGCTTGGTATAAATATTACCCGAGTCATCTATCTCCCTTTTATCGGTCAGGGTGATGTTGATCCGGCGATTGAGGTATGCGAGTTCACGGATCCTGCCTTCCAGGATTTCGCGGTGGTACTCACTGACTATAAAGATGGTGTAATCGGGCCAGAAATGGATATATGTACCTGTTTCGTCACTGGTGCCTATTTCCCGTACCGCGTACTCCGGAATGCCTTCATGATATTCCTGTTCAAAAGTTTTGCCTTCCCGGTTAACCACTACTTTCAGCGTGCTGCTCAGCGCATTAACGCAACTTACACCCACACCGTGTAAACCACCGGACACCTTATACGTGTTCTTGTCAAATTTACCACCAGCATGTAAAACGGTCATCACCACTTCAAGGGCAGATCGTTTTTCTTTCTGCATGATGCCGGTGGGGATCCCACGGCCGTCATCCTGCACGCTGATCGAATTGTCTTCATGGATCGTTACCTGGATGTTCTTGCAATAACCGGCAAGTGCCTCATCGATGGAGTTATCTATCACCTCGTACACCAGGTGGTGCAGTCCTTTAACACCCACATCACCGATATACATGGCAGGACGTTTGCGAACCGCCTCCAATCCTTCGAGTACCTGGATACTGTCTGCCCCATATTCCTGCATCGCCGGTTCTAAAACTTCCTGTGCTTCTGTACTCATTTTTAGATAAAATGTTCAGGTTAATAAATAGTAACGAATTTCGCAAATTTACAAAAATTACGGCCGTCCTCCAACTCCTTCTGCCGCTGACAAAGGCTTTTGAGATTTCTTCTCCACATGCCTGAATTACAGCTGTTTCCGTGCACCGGGGAAAAATTTTACCTTGTCATGACGAAGCAACACCCGATATTGAAAACTAGCTACCTATGTTTAAACTTAATGTGTAAATTTGCCGGGTATGCATCAGCCCCCAGATATTTTTTCACTAGCTTATAAGGAGCCGGTTATGCACCATGAACTGGAGCTGTTACAGGAAAAGGAACAACAAATCCCGGGATCCATCCAGTATGAGATCAAAAGATATGAAAAGCAGCCACAACGAAACCTGGAAGAGGTTGGAATGATGGTGTATCATTACGACAAACAGGCACCCCGCGAAAATTACCTTGAACTGCGATTCTGTATGGCCGGTAATGTATACTGCCGGGAAAACGAGGCAGCTTGTAAATCCTGCAAAGTAAATGTGATCCGCAATTGCTCAGAAAAACTGGATAGTGTTGATGTGCTCAGTTTTAAATTCTCCACCTCGCATCTTTCGCAGTTCGTAAAGCCGTTGAAACTGGAAAGCAGCATATCAAACGATATCTTGCGTTTCAACCATAAATCTTCGTTTACCAAAATTCTTCCGCTTTGTGGCAGAACCCGCATCATCCTGGAAGGGTTGCTGAATCATTCTTATACGGATACGCTGGAGAATATCTACATCAATGCCCAAACGCAGATGTTGTTGCTCTACAGCATGGAGTGTATGGTAGGAGAGAAGGCCATTGAAGGGTTTGCCTGCAGGTTTTTGGCCAATGAAGCCGATCGTGAAAAAATCAGCCGGGCGCGTGCAATTCTCATCGAGCAGATCGGTGAACCGATTACCATCAAAGAACTCAGCCGCAAGGTAGCGATCAACGAATGTTACTTAAAGAAGGGCTTTAAAGAGATGTTTGGCACAACCATTTTCGACTTTTACCAAAACCAGCGGATGGAACACGCCCGCTACTTACTTTACGAAAAAGAACTGAGCGTGACAGATGTGTCCATGCTGCTCGGTTATTCCTCTATTTCTCATTTTTCTACCGCTTTTAAAAAACATACCGGCCTGAAGCCGTGCGAGTTGCTGTTTCACGCGTAAGAGCTATCAGCTATGAGCTTTGAGCTATAAGCTATGAGCTATAAGCACAAAGAGTAATGCTCCAAGATAATTTTGTCATCTCGCAGGTGGCCGCGTTCGGTTCTTGAAGAACCGAATGAGGCCACCTGAGAAATGACAAAATTATCTTGGAGCATTACTCTTTGCGCTTATAGCTCATAGCTCATAGCTTATAGCTCATAGCTAATAGCTTAGCTGATAGCTCTTACGCGTGAAACAGCAACTCGCAC